>JAFYLV010000010.1 GCA_017556885.1 Clostridia bacterium
AAGCTGGACGGGAAGCAGGAAGTCACCCCAAATATCATTTACGTGATGCTGGAGGCCTTCGGCGATGCCGACCTTCTGAAAAACTTCTCCTATTCCGAGAACATCACCGCCACCTCCGACTGGCTGGAGGAAAACGCCGTCTCCGGCTCTCTTCTGACCAGCATCTTCGGCGGCGGCACCTCCATCACCGAATACATGGCGCTGACGGGCATGTCCACCTCCTTCCTGCCCCCGGGAAGCACCCCCTATCAGCAGTACGTCAACGATCCCGTGGATGCCTGGCCCTCCTACCTGAAGGAGACCCACGGTTATGAAACGGTGGCCATCCATCCCTACGGCGCCGCCTACTGGAACCGCAACGTGGCTTACCCCAACATGGGTATCGACACCTTCTGGTCCAAGGACAACAGCTTTAAGGGCGCACCCCGCTGCCGCAAGTGCAACTACGTGACGGATGACGCCGTCATGGAGCACATCATCGAAACCTACAAGGCGCACCGGGCGGAAAGTGCCGATCCCCTCTTCGTGCACGCCATCACCATTGCAAACCATCAGGCCTACCACCTTGAGGACTATACCGACGAGGAACGGGTGAAGATCACCTCCACCGAGCCCCTCTCCGAGGAGCTGCAAATCGCCTTTGAGAGCTACGTAACGGGTCTTCGCGACACCGACCGCGCCATGCAGCTGCTGCTGGACTACTTCCAGACGGTGGATGAGCCCACCATCATCCTCTTCTTCGGCGACCACTGGGGCAAAACGGGCACCGTCAACGAGGCCTTTGTTCCCGCCGGTCTCTTTGATGAGGGCGAGCTCTACTCCAGCCATGAAAACGTCCGCCGCGCCTACTCCGTTCCCTTCTACATCTGGGATAACTATCTCGGACTTAAGGGACAGGTGGAAAACCTCTCCGCCTACCAGCTCACCCCCATGCTCACCGAGCTTTACGGGCTGGACCGCCCCGTTTATTTTGAATATCTCCGTCAGCAGATGGATATCTTCCGCGGCCATTATTCCAACACCGTGCTGGATGCCGCAGGTGTTGCCAGCGGCAAAAAGCCCACCGCCGTGAAGAACGCGCTCGCCAAGATGGAGCTTCTGCAGTACGATCTTCTCTTTGGCAAAAACTACCTTTACAGATGAAAATAACCCGGCAGGAATGCTCCTGCCGGGTTATTGTTATGTTTTCTTTTACACGAGCTTGCGGATGCGGATGCCGGGATCCTTCAGCATGGAAAGACCGATGCGCTCGATGCCGTCCAGCCACTCATCGCGGGCGTTGTAATAGATACGCAGCTCGTCTCCGCACATGACGCAGTCCAGCTGGTAGACCAGTGCCTTCTTCCAGGGGGCGGTGTCGGGAAGGATGATGGGGTTATAGGGTGCCTCGTGCCAGGTGATGCCGTCGTGAGAGAGCATAACGGCGATGCAGGAGCGGGGCTTGCCCTCCGTATCCATATAGATGGGATTGTAAAGGGCGAGGTATTGATCCTCCCAGCCAAAGACCTTGAAGCCGCCGCAGCCGAAGTTGCGGTAAGGGATGGTGGAGTCGGGCATGAGGATGGGCGTCGGGTTCTTGATAAAACCGCCGAGGGGGAACTTTGACTCCGCAACGCCGATATAGGCAGGCTCCGGATAACCGCAGATGGGGAGCTTGACCGAACCGGCGGAGTAATACATGCGGTAGCGGCCGTCGGGCAGGCGGATGACGCAGGGATTGCGCACGCAGGCCTCCGGTCCCACCGCCTCCCAGGGGAGATCAACGGTAAGAACGGTATGCGGCGCGCTCCACTCCTCCAGATCCTCCGAAACACGGGCGCAGATGGTATAGCCTACGCCGCCGGCGTATTCCTTGGGCAGACCCGCGGCCTTGATATCCCGGTAAAGCACCTCGGAGGAATAAAGAATAAAGCGTCCGGCGTCCCGGAAGAGATAGACGGGACCGACGTTGATCTGCCAGCGCTTGGCAAACTCCCACTTTACACCGTCATCGGAGACAACGTGGTAAAGATAAGGAATGTAATCGTCAAAAAAGCCGTGGTAGAACATATGCCAGCGGCCGTCATAATCCTCCGGGGTGAGCACCTGGGGATCGCCGATGGCATAGCGCGCCTTCTCGCCGTGAAAATAACCGATAACGGGATTATTTTCCGCATCCTGCCAGCGCTCGCGGGAAAGATCGGGGAAGTGCATGATCATATACCTCCAAAAAAGCAAAAAGGAGGAAAAACCTCGGTTTTTCCTCCTTTTTTGTTATTCTCGAATTACTCGGCAATAACCTCACCGGTCATCTCGCCGGCAAGAGCCGCAGCGTTGGACTCATCGAAGTCAACGTGCATACGGGTGCGGAACTTGGGAGAAACGCGGACAACGGTCTCACCGAAGGTGATGCCGCGGTCGCCGCCGACCTTGACGGAAACGATCTGCTTGTCCTTCAGGCCGTACTTCTCGGCATCCTCGGGAGTGATGTGGATGTGGCGCTTGGCAACCATGACGCCTTCCTTGATCTCGACCTCACCGCAGGGGCCAACGACCTTGCAGCCGGGGGTGCCGGCAACATCGCCGCTCTCACGGATGGGAGGAACGATACCGAGGGCACGGGCATCGGTGAAGGAGACCTCAACCTGGGTGGCGGGGCGGGTGGGGCCGAGCACGCCGAGGTTTGCGATGGTACCCTTGGGGCCGACGATGGAGACGCGCTCCTCGGAGAGATACTGGCCGGGCTGGGAGAGCTCGCGCTTGGGGGTCAGCTTGGCGCCTTCGCCGAAGAGGACGTTGAGATCCGCCTCGGAAAGGTGGATGTGACGGGCAGATGCTTCAATGATAACATTCAGCTTTTCCATGATAGTTGTACTCCACTCTGTAAGATTTTTTGGATTCTCTCTATATTGTATCACTTTCGCCCTCGCAGGGCAACCTTTTTTTCATTCTGCCGAAAAAAGTTTTACACTTTGAATATCCGCTTTACAAAAAGCGGAGAATCTTTTATAATAAATATACACATAGTATAATTACGTCTGTAACGGAGGCCTTCTGCCATGTTACCCTGTTTTCATCGCAATCTTGCCTACTTACGAAAACTGAAAAAGGTCAACCAGCGGGAGGCCGCCGCCGCACTGGGCGTTTCCCAGGCGCTGCTTTCTCACTACGAAAAAGGGCTGCGCGAACCGGGTATGGAATTTTTGCTCAACGCCGCCGAGTATTACGGCGTTTCCGCCGACTGGCTGCTGGGGCGCACCTCCGATATGACCGGCACCTTCCTCGGTGCGGGAGCCGATGCAGCCGCCGCCACGGAGACCGATCCCTCCCGCCGCGCCGCCGCCCGCCGCCGTGCGGACAAGGCGCACATGCAGGAATCGATGGGCATGGTCTACGACCTGCTGGAAAAGTTGGATGCGCGGGAGCTGGAACCCGCCGTGCACGCCCACCTGTCGGCAGAGCTGGTGCAGATCCTTTCCCTCATCCATCTCACCGCCGGGCGCGGCAGCCGCGGCAAGGATCTCTTCGTCATCAACCGCAGATATCTGCGCACCGCCCTGGAGATCTGGCAGGCACGGACCGAGCAGCAGCTGGTCCGCCTCTCTCTGGAAGCGGAAAAGGCCATCCGCCCCGATGCACCGTCCATGTCCCCGGAATTCATTGAGCAGGAGTTCGGCGAGCGCGGCGAGCGCCTCACCGCCGCCCTGCGGGAGGCCGCCGACACCATCACAGCCTGTCTGGAGGAGAAGCAATGAGCGAGAAAACCAAGATCCTTCTGGTGGAGGACGATCTGAACATCGCCGACATCGTGGAATATAACCTGTACAATGAGGGCTTTGAAGTCCTCCGGGCGGAGGACGGCCCCACGGGACTGCACCTTGCCCTCACCGGCGGCGCCGATCTCATCCTGCTGGACGTCATGCTCCCCGGCATGGACGGCTACGAGATCCTGCGGCGTCTGCGAAAAGAAAGCGACGTTCCCGTCATCATGCTCACCGCCCGCGAGGCCGAAGAGGACCGCATCGCCGGCTTTGAGGCCGGAGCGGATGACTACGTGCCGAAGCCCTTCTCCTTCAAGGAGCTCATCCTGCGCATCCATGCAAACCTTCGCCGGGTGCGCAGCAAGGCACCCGAAGAGGATAAGTCCGCCTCTGCCGGACTCATTCTGCTTCCCGAAAAATACACCGTTCTCCGCGGAAGCCATGAGCTGCAGCTTTCCATGCGGGACTTCATGCTTCTGCAATGCCTGATGGAGCATCCCGGCCGCGTTTTCAGCCGCGAAGAGCTGCTGGAAAAGGTGTGGGGCTTTGTCGATCCCGGTGAGACCATGCGCATGGTGGACACCGCCATCACCCGTCTGCGGGAGAAGATCGAGGATCCGGATTCCGACCACCGTTTTATCGAAACGAGACGCGGCGCGGGGTACTACTACAATGAGAAATAACCGAACCGAGACCGGTACGGTCTGGTGGCGCAGCGTTCATCTGAAGCTGGCGCTCATCATGGTCCTGCTGGTTTGCGCCGTCATGGTGGCGGTGGGCGAATATCTGCTCGTCAGCGTCGCCGCCTATTATGAGGAAGATTTCCGCGAGCAGATGTACAACGTCTTCACGGCGGACACGGTCACCACCCTGCGGGAAAGCGCCGCCGGCGGCCTGCAGGAACTGCGGGACACGGTTTCCGCCTATTCCGGCCGCCTCGGCATCGGCTCCGACGGTGACCGGGACTTTTTCCTGCTGGACGGAGCCACGGGCAAGGTGCTTGCCGGCGGTGAATATCAGGCAGCCGGCGAAGGCAGCGAACGCACGGTGGATTTCACCAAGAACATCCTTCTCGCCCTCGGCGGAGAGGTAGGCAGCGGCAACCGCATCACCGATACCTGCTTTGACGTTGCCGTTCCCGTCTCCGGCGGCGGCAACAGCTTTATCGTTTACGTCCGCGACAATAAGCAGCAGTCCGCCGAGCTCAACCGCATCCTGCTTTCCATCATTCTGCAGGCGGTGGTCTTCGGCCTTGCGGTCTCGGTGCTGCTTTCCGTCATTCTTTCCAAGACCCTCACCCGCCCCATCGAGGCCCTCACCCGCGGTGCCCGCCGGGTCTCCCGCGGTGAATTCGATCAGGAGCTGCCCGTGTATGCCGCCGACGAGATCGGCGGCCTGACGGAGACCTTCAACGAAATGAGCCATGCGCTGGAGCAGTCTGTGGAAGCCCTCGGCGCGGAGAGAAACCGCTATTCCTCCCTGCTTCTGCATATGACCGACGGCGTGCTTTCCTTTGACCGGGACGGCCGCTGCCAGCACATTAACCCTGCCGCCCGGGAAATGCTCGGCATCACCGGAGAGGCCGACACCGACTACGCCACCCTCTTTGGTGAAGACGGTATTCCCCTTTCCGACATCCTCGCCCTGCCCGGCGGCGCCCACCGCACCGCCACGCTGGAGCGTGGGGACAGTATTCTGGAGGTCATTCTCTCCCGCGGCGGACGCGGCTTTGAGCTCAGCGCCATCGCCGTGGTGCACGATATCACCCAGGAACAGCATCTGGAGGAGGCGCGCCGCAAATTCATCGCCGATGTCTCCCATGAGCTGCGTACCCCCCTGACCAACATCAAGGGCTACGCCGAGACCCTCGACGGAGACGATAACATGCCCCCCCACCTGCGCCACCGCTTCCTCGGCGTGGTGCAGAACGAGGCCGACCGCATGCTTCGCATCGTCAAGGACCTGCTCACCCTTTCCCGCATGGACAACCGCAGCATGAGCTGGCACTTTGAGTGGGTGGACATGGAAAACCTGATGGAGAACATCAACACCGCCATGCAGATCCGCGCCGGCGAGAAGCGCCACACCCTTTCCATGGTGCTGCAGGGCACCCTGCCCATGGTCTGGTGCGACAAGGAACGTATTGAGCAGGTCATCGTCAACCTCCTCTCCAACGCCGTCAACTACACACCCGAGGGCGGCTCACTGCAGCTCATCGCCAGCCGCGAGGAGGACCGCATCAACATCTCCGTGCGCGACAACGGCATCGGCATTCCGGAGAAGGATCTTCCCCATCTCTTTGACCGCTTCTACCGCGTGGATAAGGCCCGTTCCCGCGAATCCGGCGGCACCGGTCTCGGTCTTGCCATCACCCGGGAGATCGTTGAAAAACATAACGGCAGCATCCGCGTGGAGAGCCGTGTGGGTGAGGGTACCCTCTTTGTGGTCACCCTCCCCGTGGACAGCGGCATCGGACGCGCGGCGGAGGAGGCCGGCGTATGAGGCGCTATTCCGATCTTCTCAAGATCCTCGGCATCATGCTGCTCTCCGTTTCCGCCCTCTTTCTGGTGACACTCTCCGTGTTCACCCGACCGGAACGCCCGTCCGGAGAGCTTTATGTCCGCACCGAGGCCCCCAGCCTGCGGTGGCTGGGCATCAGCGGCATCACCTGCTATGACGGCGTCGAGCGCCTGGGCGCGGTTTATCTGCCGGAGACGATGGATTCCTGCGTTTCCGCCCTTTCCGAAGGGCTGTCCCGCGCCATGAACACCGCCGGATCTACAACCCCCGCCGCGGAAAGCGACTGGTTGGTCGCCCTCGCCACCCGCTGCGTACACATCACCTTCCGGGAGGCACTGCCCGCGGAGATCATTTGGTCGGCTTTCGGTGCCGGAAATGCACCGGATTTGGACATATCCGCCCTCATCCTGACCCCGGATATGACGGGAAACACCGCAAGGCTCCTGCTCCGCGATGGGGACGGACAGTATTACAGCGCCACCACCGCCCTGCCTTCGGATGCCATCGGCAGCCTTGACGGGGTCGGCGTTCCCGTGCGCCTTGCCGCCGAGCTTGGCGATCCCTACACCGCCCACCTGCCGGCGGATACCCTTCTTTCCGACGAGATCGATCTGCCCACCTACACGATGGAGCGGGAGATCTCCTTCGGTCCGCAGGATTTCAATCTCCTTTCCCGTCTGCTCACCGCATTTTCCGTAGATCCTTATACCGATTCCGGCTATACCGATACCTCCGGTCTGCGCATCTATAAAAGTGAGGCCGGTACCCTCTCCCTTTCCCCCGACGGTGCGGTGCATTTCTCCGCCGGGCAGAGCGATGCCGGCATTCCCTGCACGGTAACGGACAAAAGCGAGCTGCTCATCGCCCTTGCCGGGGCGGTGGAGCTGCTGCAGAAGGCCGGCGGAAACGAAAAGGACTTTCAGTATTCCCTTCTGCGTGTGACCGAAGATAACGGCTATACCTTTACCTTCGGTGCCGCCGCCGGCGGCGTTCCCCTGATGCTTGAGGATAAACTCATTACCGGCCGGGTGACCGTCCGTGACCGCCGCATCGTCGATGCGGAATTCCTGCACATCTCCGCCACGGAGGATATCGGCCTTTCCGCCGGTGTTCTCACCGGACGTCAGGCTTACGGTGCCTTCTGCACCTCCTCGCCTGCCGGAAATGCGCTGCGGCTGGTCTATCGGCTGGAGGGCGGCGTTGCCGCCCCCGTCTGGATCACCGCACAGGAGGAGGTATACCGCCGATGAACCGTTCCGCTTTGAAAAACGTTGTTCTCATCCTTCTGCTGCTGGTCAATTTCGCAGCCGCCGCCGTGCTCATTCACCGTTTTGTTTCCGAGCGCGCAGCCGCCGCCGAACTTGCAGCCGCCGCCGAAAATTACCTGCGGCAATGCGGTGTCACCGTGACCGACGGCATTCTCTCCGGCCACAGTGAAAGCTACGAGATCGTACGCCTCTCACCGGATCTCAGCCGGGAGGTTTCCACGGCCGCAGCCCTTCTTGGCACGGCGGAGCGACATGATTCCGGTGCCGGCAATGTGGAATTCACCTCCGAGCGAGGGACCCTTCGCCTCGGTGCCGGCGGCGAGATCGAAGCGGATCTCGCTGCAGATCCTGCCCTGGCCGTCACCTCCCCCGCCGCCGCCCGCCGCGCGGTGCTGGAGCTGCTCGGCCGCGCGCTCGATCTCTCCTCCGCCGAGGCTGAGGCAGAGACCGCCGACGGCGGTTTTGCCGTCACCGTTCGGGACACCCTTGCGGAGACTCCCATTGAAAACGGCGAGCTGACCGTCCGTCTGCAGGCGGACGGCAGTCTTTCCCTCCGGGGCTGCTGGCGCCTTGGCAGCGTCAGCGCGGAACTCGACTCCGGCTCACGCATCCAGGCCTCCGCCGTGGCACAGTACGTCAGCAGCTGCGGCGGCTCCGTTCCCTTTCAAAAGATCACAGGGATCCGCCTGGTTTACTGGCTTTATCCCGAAGCCTCCGGCGACCTTTCCATCATCCCCGCCTACCGCCTTGCAACCGATCGCGGCGAGGTCGTTCTGGATGCCATCACCGCCGAACGGCTGAAATAAGCAAAAAAATCCGCAGGAGCGATCCTGCGGATTTTTCTCTTCTCTTTTTTATTTCTTACGCCTGAGCCTTGGGCATGGCAACATCCACCACGGCGACATTGACCGCCGACGGCGTGATGCCCGTCATATCCTCCACGGCGGAAAGCACAGCCTTCTGTACACGGCAGGCAACGCGGGGCGCGCTATAGCCGTAGGCAAGGGTGATATTGATCTCCAGAAGCAGGCCCTTCTCCCCTTCGCAGACACGGACGCCGGCGGCGGGGCTCTTCTTGCCCACGAGGGAAAGCAGGCTGTCGGCAACATTGCCGTTCAGGCCCGCAACGCCATCCACCTCAGCAGCGGCAATACCGGCCACGGTGGCCAGCACGTCCTCGGAAATGCGGACGATCTCTTCGCCGGTCTCGACGATATATTCCTTGGTTTCTTTCTTCATATTTGTATCCTTTCTATCCCCGGAGGGGGTAAAAACATCCTGTCGAATACATTATACCACATATTTCAGAAAAAATAAAGTCGTATTATGCATACATCCGCAGCCAGGCCTTGGCAAGGTAAATAAATTCTTCGGTATAGCAGTGCACACTGTCGGCAAGATAGGTCAGGGACTTGGTGCCCGTCAGGGCATCGAACAGGGCGGAGATGGTCTGCGGCGGGCAGACCTCATCCTTTCCGCCGGCGGTCAGCAGCACCGGCAGGGCGGAAAGCCGTTCCCGGTGGGTCATGCCGTCATACATCGCCAGCGCACGGAAGGCGCGCTCGGGTTCCTCCGTCCGGGAAAATCCGGGGTCGTAGCAGCCCATGCCGAGATTCTGCAGGTACGGCACATCGGCGCAGACACAGCGCGCGCCCCGCCCGGCAAATACCGAGGCCAGCACAAGGCTTCCCATGCCGCCCTGGCTGGTGCCGAAAAAGGACACCCGTCCCGGCAGGTTCTCCTCCCGCGCCATGGCCCAGCGCACGGCAAGGATGCAGTTGCGCATCCAGTCGCGGTAGCCCCGCGCGCCAAAGCTTTCCACCGTATCCTGCAGCACCGGCCAGCCGCCGTCGCGCTTTTTGCTCTCATCGGGCCCCTCGGGGGTCAGATAGCCCAGCGGATCGACGTGGAGCACGTTAAAGCCCTCCATCTTGAGCATATGATGGGTGGAGACCTCGGAATTGTATCCCGGGGTGTGCACAATGAGGGGCGCGGGCCCGCGGGGAACCCGGTCATAGTAGCAGTAGAAGGTCTGGCCGTCGGAGGTGTTCATGCGGACGTATCCGCAGTTGCGGATGTTGAAGCTGCCCATGTTGAACTGAAACCCGCGGGCCGGTAAAAACTCCGCCGTGACGGAGATGTTCTCCGTCTCCCCAAGCAGCGCATCGATCCAGGCCTCCGCCTCCGCAGGCGTTGGGTACCGGGAAAGATCGGGGGTGACTGCCATCGCATTTCCACCTCATTTCATCCATTTTCTTTAGTATACCTGCCGCCGTGCCGTCTGTCAACCGCCAAAAACATTGACATTCCCCCGAAAAAGCAATATACATTTCTTCTCCAGAGGAATTTGTATAACTAATAACTGAAAACCATTTTATCGCAGTAGTCTTAGAGGTATTAACAGGATTATTATGATATTTGTCCATAAAATTTATTTCAGGTAAATAATCAATATTATTGATTTGATTAAAGGCTAATCTAATCTCCGTAGTATCATTTATAAATATAATGTTGGCAGCATCAACAAAAACTTTACAGGGATAATCTTGCTTAAACCCAGTAAGGCCTTCA
>JAFYLV010000054.1 GCA_017556885.1 Clostridia bacterium
GGGGACATTCCTTTGAGTTGGATAAAAACGATATCGACCGCTGGGAGAACCTTGAAAACCATCTGCGCCTGCTTTCCGGCCGACCGGAGATCTGGTATGCGGAGAACATCGAGATCTGCGACTATATCACCGCCTGCCGCGCCTGCGTTTATGAGGGCGGGAAGTTATTTAACCCCACGGAGCGGGAGATCTTCTTTATCCATCGGGGCAAAAAGCACCGTCTTGCCCCCGGGAAAACGGCAGAACTCTGATTTTTTACCTTTACACACAAAAAAAGTGCTTATGCCTGTCGGGCATAAGCACTTTTTTTATTTTTTCGGTTTGAGCTTCAGCGAGGCAAAGACCACCGCCGTGACGCCGAGGACAAACATGACCGCGCCGTAGACGGTATCCAGATGCCCGGCAAAAAAGCCGATGCACAGACCGCCGAGAACGCAGAGCATGGGATATAGCAGACGTTTCATGGATCCTTCTCCTTTTTCTCCCGGTTTTTTCAGTATAACACATTTTTAACCGGTCTGCAACAAAACGGTTGTTGCGCCTTTCTGAAAAATATGCTACAATAAACTGAATATATATGTACAGGAGACCGCAGAAATGGGCAGTGCATTGAATATTGTTAATATCATGGGTGTCCGCATCCACAATGTGACCATGCAGGAAGCGCTGGATCACCTTGCCGGCATGCTTGCCTGCGGGGAAAAGGGCTACGTTGTCACGCCCAACGCCGAGATCGTCTATCTCGGCCGCAAGGATGAAGCTGCCCGGGCGGTGCTCAACGGCGCGGCCCTTTCCGTGCCCGACGGCATCGGCGTTGTGCGCGCCGCCTCCGTTTACGGAACTCCGGTGAAGGAAAAGGTCGCCGGCGTGGAGCTTGCGGAAAAGCTGCTGCCCATCCTTGTACAGCAGGACAAGAGCCTTTACATCCTCGGCGCCAAGCCCGGCGTTGCCGAGCGTGCGGCAAAGAACCTTGCGGAGAAGTATCCCGGGCTGCGTATCGCCGGCGTACACGACGGCTATTTCAAGGAGGACAGCGAGGTGCTTCCCGGCATTCAAGGATCCGGGGCGGACGTTTGCTTCGTCTGCCTCGGTGCTCCCAAGCAGGAATACTGGATGCAGAAAAATCTCGCAGCCTCCGGCTGCAGCCTCATGCTCGGCGTTGGCGGCTCCGTGGACATTTACGCCGGAGAGGCCCAGCGCGCCCCGAAGATCTTTATCAAGCTGGGACTGGAGTGGTTCTACCGCCTGCTCCGGGAGCCCCGCCGCATCGGCCGCATGATGAGCCTGCCGAAGTTCCTTCTGCTGGCCATGGGTGACCGCATCAAAGGAAAGAAATGGAGTGACGAGTAATGAAGGTCAAACTCATTTGCCATACCCCCGATCCCGAGCGTCTGGTGGCTGCCGCCGCCCGCGTGTGCTATTCCGCCGACGGCTTTGACGAGGAAATGGATAAGCTCACCCCCGAGCGGGTGGACAAATTCGTTCATATGCTCACCGAGATCGGCCACGAGAGCCCTATCGAGCACGCCACCTTTACCTTCGATATCGACGGCGTCTCCCGCTCCCTGCTGGCGCAGATCACCCGTCACCGCATCGCCTCCTTCTCCGTGCGCTCCCAGCGCTACGTGAAGTTTGACGATTTCCGCTTTGTCGTTCCCCCGGCCATCGCCGCAAACCTGGAGGCCAGCGCGGAGTACACCCGCGCCATGGAGGAATGTATGGCGCACTACCGCAGCCTGACCGATATCCTCTACCGCGGTCACTACGAGGCTCTGCTCGCCGAAGGTCTTGACGAAAAGACCGCCGCAAAACAGGCGGAAAAGACCGCCATCGAGGATGCCCGCTTTGTGCTGCCCAATGCCGCCGAGACCCGCATCATGATGACCATGAACGCCCGCTCGCTCTACAATTTCTTCCGCCTGCGCTGCTGCAACCGCGCCCAGTGGGAGATCCGCGACCTTGCCTGGGCGATGCTTGCCGAGGTGCGCCGCGTTGCCCCGACCCTCTTTGCAAATGCAGGCCCCGCCTGCCTCACCGGCGCCTGCGATCAGGGCCGCATGAGCTGCAAAAAGATGGTGGAGGTCCGTCGCCGCTCCGAGACACTTTGTGAAAAATAAGAAAACGTAAGGAATTTTTGCCAGATGAAGGGTAAACTCGTGGTCCTTGAGGGTGTGGATGCCTCCGGCAAGACCACCCAGTATGAGCTTCTGAAGTCCCGCCTTGCCGCCGACGGCGTGGCGGTCTGTCCCATCACCTTCCCCTGCTATGAAAGCCCCTCCAGCGCGCCGGTGCGCATGTATCTGGACGGACAGTTCGGCACCCGGCCGGAGGATGTCAACGCCTACGCCGCCTCTGCCCTGTACGCGGTGGACCGCTTTGCCTCCTACAAGACCGACTGGGGAAAGGCCTACGAGGAGGGCGGCTTCATTCTTGCCGCCCGCTACACCACCTCCAATGCCGTCCATCAGGCGGCAAAGCTCCCCGAGGGGGAGCGGGAGGCCTATCTTTCCTGGCTGTACGAATTTGAATTTGAAAAGATGGGGCTTCCGAAGCCCGATCTCGTCCTCTTCCTGGACGTGCCCCCGGAGATCTCCTTAAAGCTTCTTGCCGCCCGCCGGGATGCGACCGGCCAGCGGGATATCCACGAGGAGGATCCCGGCTATCTGACCCGGTGCTACACCGCCGCCGTCACCGCCGCGGAGCACTACGGCTGGGCCCGCATCCACTGCACCGACGGAGAAGATCTCCGCACGGTGGAGGACATTTCCAACGAACTTTACGCCCGCATCCGGGCGCTTCTCGACCCCAGATAAGGAGGATTTTCAAACATGGTATGTGTCATTCTTGCCGATGGCTTTGAGGAAATGGAGGCCATCGCCCCCATCGATCTTCTGCGCCGCGCGGGCGTTGAGGTGGTCACCGCCTCCATCATGGAAAGCCGCCGCGTCACCGGCGGCCACGGAATACCCATGGAAGCCGATGCGCTGCTTTCCGACATTTCCGGCACCTGCGAGATGGTTGTACTGCCCGGCGGGCTCGGCTGCCTTGAAAACATGCAGAAGAGCGCCGCACTGACGGAATTTCTCCGGGCGCAGGATGCCGCGGGCGCAAAGCTTGCCGCCATCTGCGCCGCCCCCACCCACCTGTCCGCCCTTGGTCTTCTGCGGGGCGCTCACGCCGTGTGCTATCCCGATATGAAGGACGCGCTTTCCGACGGAAAGTACTGCGAGGATCAGTCCGTGGTGCGGGACGGCCGCATCATCACCGGCGAGGCCACCGGCAGCGCCACGGAATTTGCCCTGAAGCTCGTGGAGGCTGTCTGCGGCTGGGAGGCTTCCGAGCGCGTGCGTAAATCCATCCATTTCACCAGCCACACCAAGGGTCTGGACTAAAGAAAAGAGTGAAAAACGTGGCAAAAAAAGTAAAACACACCGCTGACCGTCCCGTCAGCGGCATACAGGTCTACTGGAGCACCGTGCGGTACGTGGGCTTTATTCTCATCTGTGCCGTCATTTTGAGTACCGTGATCCTGCTTCTCTGCAACGATATGTTCTCCTTTGTCAAGGCGGACGCAAACTTCACCATCGTCATCACCGAGCAGAACGACACCGCCGCCGCGGTGGCCGGGGATCTCAAAACCAGCGGCATTATCAACAATCCCCTCTTCTTCCGCTTCTATGCCTTTCTGACGGGAGACCGCAAGCTTTCTACCGGCACCTTTGAGCTTTCCTCCTCCATGGGATACGAAGCGATCCTTTTGAAGATCGGCAAAAAGAATGCTCCGCGCCCCACGGTCAATGTTACCGTTCCGGAGGGCTATACCCAGAAGGAGCTCTTTGCGCTGTTGGAGGAAAAGGGCGTCTGCCCCGCCGCCGACCTGCACAAATCCGTGGTGGAAGACACCTTCAGCTATTCTTTCCTGGAGGGCAAGACCCCTTCGGAGACTTGGCTTGAGGGCTATCTCTTCCCCGATACCTACACTTTCTATGTGGATGACACCCCCAAGCGCGTCATCAAGAAGTTCCTTGCAAACTTCTCCAATAAAATGACCACCACCCTGCGCCAGCAGGCACAGTCCCTCGGTCTGACGCTGGAGGAGGTCATCATTGTCGCCTCCATGGTCGAGGAGGAGGCCCGTGTGGACGAGGACCGCAAGGTCATTGCCTCGGTTATCTACAACCGTCTGGAAAGCGCCGATTTTGCCAAGCTGCAGATCGATGCGACGGTCATCTATGCCCTTGGCGAGCATAAGGATAAGCTCACCGATGCCGACCTGAAGATCAACAGCCCCTACAACACCTACGTGGTGGAGGGGCTGCCGAAGGGACCCATCTCCAACCCCGGTCTGAACTCCATCTACGCCGCCCTTTATCCTGCCACCTCCCAGTATTATTACTACGTGGCACGGCCCGACGGCTCCCACTACTTTGCCAAAACCAGCGCCCAGCACCAGGCAAACATCAAAAAGGCGCAGGCTGAGTTTGACGCAAAGCTTACCCCGGCAGCATGACAGAAAGAAAACTGCCTGAGCTTCTCGCCCCGGCGGGAGACCCGGAAAAACTCCGGGCAGCCATCGATTTCGGGGCGGATGCCGTTTATCTTGCGGGCAAGGCCTACGGCATGCGCAGCAATGCGGGCAATTTTCTGCCCGACGAGCTGACGGAGGCCATCCGCACCGCCCACGCGGCGGGTGTAAAGGTCTACGTCACCGTCAACACCATGCCGAGAAACGACGAGCTTTCCGCCCTGCCCGAATATCTTGCCTTTCTTTCCCGCGCCGGGGCAGATGCCGTCATCGTGGCGGACCCCGGTGTGGCCGCCATGGCGCGGAAGTTCGCGCCGGACGTGCCCATGCACGTCAGCACCCAGGCCTGCGTGACCAATTATGCCGCCGCCCTTGCCTGGCGCGAGCTCGGCGCAAGCCGCATCGTCCTCGCCCGGGAGCTTACCCTGCCGGAGATCGCTGAGATCCGCGAGCGCATCCCGGCGGAGCTTGAGCTGGAATGCTTTGTGCACGGCGCCATGTGCGTGGCCTATTCCGGCCGCTGCCTGCTCTCCTCCGCCCTCATGGGGCGGGATGCCTCCCGCGGGATGTGTACCCAGCCCTGCCGCTGGAGCTATTCCCTGGTGGAGGAAAAGCGCCCGGGCATCTACATCCCCGTGGAAGAGGCCGAGGGCGAAAGCTACGTTTTCAACTCCTGCGATCTGCGCATGATCGAGCATATCCCTGCCCTTGCTGCCGCCGGCATCGATTCTCTCAAGATCGAGGGACGGGGAAAGACGGCCTACTATGCCGCCGCCATCACCAATGCCTACCGCATCGCCCTGGACGGCTATGCGGAAAAGGGCGATGCATGGACCTGCTCGCCGGAGCTGCTTTCCGAGACGGAAAAGCTCAGCCACCGTCCCTACGACACCGGATTTTTCTTTGGCAAGCACGATCTGCAGTCCCGCCGCAGCGGGGATTACATCCGTCCCTGGGATCTCGCCGCGCTGCAGCTTTCCCGCGAGGGTCAGACCGCCGTGCTGCGCCAGAAAAACTTCTTTGCCCCCGGCGACCGGCTGGAATGGCTCATCCCGAGGACGATGCCCCGGCCGGCGACCCTTTTGTCCCTGCAGGACGAGGAGGGCACCTCCCTGGATGCCGCCCGGCATCCGCTGCAGACCGTGCGCGCCCGCTTTGCCGAAGAAGTCCCCGAAGGCGCGATCCTCCGCAAAATGATACAAAATCTGTAAGAAGGGATCCCATACATATGGAAAACTATCTCGAATTTATCAAAAAGCCGCAGGAAGGACGCACCTTCCGCGCCGCCCTTTTTGATTTTGACGGCACCCTCTCCCTCATCCGCGAGGGATGGCAGGAGGTCATGGTTCCCTACTTTGTGGAGGTGCTTTCCGCCGCCCCCGGCGCCGCCGGAGAGATGGAGGCGGAGCTTACCGCCATCGTCCGTGAATTTGTCGACCGGCTGACGGGCAAGCAGACCATTTTCCAGTGCATGGCGCTGGACGATGCCGTGGCCGAGCGCGGCGGCGAGCGCCGGGATCCCATGATCTATAAGGATGAATATCTCCGCCGGCTCTACCTGCGCATCAACGACCGGCTGGAGGGACTGCGTTCCGGCAAGACCGCCCCGACGGAGCTTCTCGTGCGCGGCACGGAGGAATTTTTGCAGAAGCTCTGTGATATGGGCATTGCCCTCTACCTTGCCAGCGGTACCGACCAGCCCGCCGTCCGCGAGGAGGCAAAGCTTCTCGGCGTGGACCGCTTCTTTGGCGAGCATATTTACGGCGCGCTGGATGAGCATGCCACCGCCTGCACCAAGGAGCTGGTCATCCGCCGCATTCTTTCCGAAACGGGGCTGACGGGCGAGGAGCTGCTCTCCTTCGGCGACGGCTACGTGGAGATCGAGCTGGTGGCGGGACTCGGCGGCTATGCCGTTGCCGTTGCCACCGATGAAAAGACCCGCGCCGGGGTGGACCCCTGGAAGCGCGAGCGTCTCATCGCCGCCGGCGCCTCCGCCGTTGTCCCCGATTTTGCCGAGCCCGATACCCTTGCCGATCTCATCCGAAACCGGGAGGATTGACTGAAATGAACCGCGAGCGCCTGCAGGAGCTGCTTTCCGGAGCAAAAAACGCCCGGATCACCGTGCTCGGTGACTTTTGCCTGGATAAATATCTGTATATCGATGCCTCGCTGGACGAGCCCTCTCTGGAGACCGGCCTCACCGCTTTTCAGGTGACGGGACGGAAGCTTTCCCCCGGCGGCGCAGGCAACGTCTGCGCAAACCTTGCCGCCCTCGGCGCAAAGGTACTGGCGCTGGGCGTCATCGGCGATGACGGCGAGGGCTACGACCTTCTGCGGGCGCTGGATGTCCGCGGTATCGACAATGCCCTTGTGCGCACCGATTCCCGCTGCACCTCCACCTACGTAAAGCCCATGCGCTCCGGTCCCGACGGTTATACCGAGCAGAACCGGCTGGATCTGAAGAACTTTGCACCCCTTTCCCCGGAGGATGAGGCGGCACTCCTTGCCTCCCTGCGAAAGGCGGCGAAGGAAAGCGATGCCATCCTCGTGGTGGACCAGTTCCTGGAAGAGGACTGCGGCACCGTCAACCGCCGGGTGAAGAACGCCCATGCGGAGATCGCAAGGGAAAATCCCGATCTGGTGATCTTTGCCGATTCCCGCGCCTACATTCACACCTTCCGCGAATGCGTCATCAAGTGCAATAACTTTGAGGCTGTGCGCATCTTTGACCCCAAAAATTCCGATCCCACCCCCGAGGAGGTCTCCGCCGCCGGCAAAAAGCTTGCCGACGCTCAGGGCCGCCCGGTTTTCGTCACCCTTGGCGGAGACGGCATGCTGGTCTTTGACCGGGGCGAGCCGGAGCACGTTCCCACGGTGGTATGTGAAGGCCCCTTTGATTTCTGCGGCGCAGGCGATTCCGCCTCCGCCGGCATCACGCTGGCCCTCGCCCTCGGCGCAAGCCCTGCCGAGGCTGCCGCTCTCGGCAATATGGTCGCCTCTGTCACCATCCGCAAGATCGGTGAGACGGGCACCGCAAGCCCGGAAGAGCTTCTGGCACTTTTCAACTGAAAAAAAGCCACCC
>JAFYLV010000055.1 GCA_017556885.1 Clostridia bacterium
AGGCGGTGGAGCTTGGTATCCCCATGGTGGTGGAAAGCGAAAACCACCAGCCCGACAGTGTCACCGAGGTCCGCACCTGCTACGAGTACCTCAAGTCTCCCGAACAATAATTCAGAATCGGGCCGTCACCTCTGGCGGCCCGATATTTCCGCCAAAAGAAGGTTTTTCCCATGTCTCTCTTTCCCGTATTTCCGGACAGATCGGCCGTTTTTTCGGCTACTGCACCTCCATTTTAAAGTGGACCGTGCTTGCCGGTGTGCTTGGCATCCTCTGCGGTGCCGTCGGCGCCGGCTTCTGGCATCTGCTGCATTTCGTTGCCGCACGTTTCGCAAAGCAGCCGGAGTTTATCCTGCTTTTACCCGCCGCAGGTCTTGTTATCGTGCTTTTCTACCACCTGCTTCGCCTGGAAAACAACAAGGGCACCAACGAGATCATTGATGCTGTCCGGGATGAGAAGACCCTCTCCCCCCTCATCGCCCCGCTCATCTTTGTCAGCACCGCCATCACCCACCTCTTCGGCGGCTCTGCCGGCAAGGAAGGTGCCGCTCTGCAGATGGGCGGCGCCATCGGCTCATGGCTCTCCCGCCTCTTCCGTCTCTCGGCGGACGACGGACGGGTGATGGTGCTCTGCGGTATGGCAGGTCTCTTTGCCGCCGTTTTCGGAACTCCGGTCACCGCCGTTATTTTCGTTATTGAATTCGTCTGCGTGGGCATCATTTATAATGCCGCCCTTTTCCCCGGACTGCTTACGGCACTTGCCGCCGCCTACATTTCCGGAAAGCTTGGCGTGCATGCCACAAGTTATGCCATCGGTGAGATCCCGGCGCTTTCCCCCATGCTGGTCATCCAGGTCGGCGTCATCGCCTTTGCTGCCGCTCTGGTCAGCATCGTCTTCTGCCTTCTCTCGGAGGGCATTGCCCACGTGAGCCGTAATTTTTTCCCCAACCCCTTTCTTCGGGTGCTGGTGGGCGGTTTGCTTCTTGTCGGGCTCACCCTCTGTCTCGGCTCTGCCGCCTATAGCGGCACCGGCAGCGACCTCATCGATGCCGCCTTTGCCGGCACCGCCATCCCCGTCGGAGCCTTTGCCATGAAGATGCTCTTCACCGCCATCACCATGAACACCGGCTTCAAGGGCGGCGAGATCGTCCCCTCCTTCTGTATCGGTGCCACCCTCGGCTGCACCCTTGCACCCCTTGTCGGTCTTTCTCCCGCCTTCGGCGCCGCCATCGGCCTTGTCAGCCTCTTCTGCGGTGTCACCAACGCGCCCATCGCATCCCTCATCCTCGGCGTAGAGCTTTTTGGCGGAAAGGCCTTCCTGCCACTGGCCGTCGCCTGCTTTGCCTCCTACATCTTTTCAGGCTCCCAGAGCCTTTACACAAGCCAGCACTTTATCTACTCCAAATTCGGAAAGAGCGTCACCCCTCCCCCGGAGAACTGACCCTGCTTTTTCCCCACCGAAAGGAGCGCCCTCATGCCAAAGATCCCCGATCTGCTCGCCCGGCTTTGCGCCGCGGAGGGTGTCAGCGGCCGGGAAGATGCCCCCGCCGCCCTCTTTGCCGAAGCCGGCAATTCCCTCGGCTTCACCGCCGAGCGCGATGTCCTTGGCAATACCCTTGTATACGTCAACTCTTTTGATGAAAACCGTCCCACCTGCCTTCTCGATGCCCATGCCGATGAGATCGGCATGCTGGTGACGGGCTATGCCCCCGGCGGCTTCCTGAAGTTCACCGTCATCGGCTTGGATCCCCGCACGCTGCCCGCCCGGGAGGTCACCGTCCACGGACGCGAGCCCATCTTCGGTTCTATCGCAAGCCTTCCGCCTCATGTGCAGCGCCGGGAGGATATGCAGAAGGCCTTCCGACCGGAGGATCTCTCCATCGATACCGGGCTTTCCGATGAGACTCTCCGTGAGCTTGTTCCTCTCGGCAGTCCCGTCACCCTGCGGGGCGGACTGGTCGGCCTGCTCGGCGACCGGATCGCCGGCTGCTCACTGGATGACCGGGCGGGACTTTACGTCCTTCTCCGGGCGGCGGAGGCGCTGCAGGGAAAAGAGCTTCCCTTCAACCTCGTGCTCTGCGCCTCCTTCGGCGAGGAGGTTGGTCTCCGCGGCATCCGCACCGTTGCCCACCGATTTGCCCCGGCATGGAGCTTTGTGGTGGACGTGACCCATGCCCGCACGCCGGACAGCGATCCCGTCGAGACCTTCCCCATGGGTAAGGGATCCACCGTCGGTATCGGTCCCCATATCAGCCGGGAGCTCACCGCCCTCTGCCGCAAAGCCGCAGAGGATAACGGTATTCCATACCTTCTGGAGCCCCTCTCCGGCGGCACAGGCACCAATCTCTCCGCCATGCATCGCGGCTGCGGCCTGACGGGAGCGCTCATCTCCATCCCCATCAAATATATGC
Source organism: Clostridia bacterium (assembly GCA_017556885.1). Lineage (GTDB taxonomy): Bacteria > Bacillota > Clostridia > Oscillospirales > QAMX01 > RGIG1911. The sequence goes on from JAFYLV010000055.1 coordinate 2,409, forward strand.
ACACCCCCTGCGAGACTGCCGCCCTCGGCGATATCGAGGCCGCGGCACAGCTGCTGGCCGCCTCCGTTGCGGCCCTCGCGGAAAGAGAGGCCAGCCGATGAATGAGCTTCTGCGCACCCTGTGTGACCTTCCCGGCATCTCCGGCTTCGAGGATGCCGTCCGCGACTACATCCGCACGGCGCTTGCCCCCTTTGCCGATGAGATGCATACCGATGCCGCCGGCAATCTTGTAGTTTTCAAGCGCGGCCGCAACCGCCCGAAGAACCGCGTTCTTTTCGCCGCCCATATGGACGAAGTCGGCTTTCTTGTCACCCACATCACCGAGGACGGCCTGCTGAAATTCGGCACCGTCGGCGGTTTTGACCCCCGCGTGCTGCTCGGCCGCCGGGTCCGCGTGGGAGATGCTGCCGTCCCCGGCATCATCTCCATCAAGGCCATCCACCTCTTTGAGAAAGAGGAACGGGAAAACGTGCCTGCCGTATCCGCCCTTTCCATCGACATCGGCGCCACCGACCGGACAGAGGCGGAAGCCGCCGTCTCGCTTGGCGATCCCGTGGTCTTTGACACGGAATACACCGAATACGGCGACGGACGGGTGCTTGCCAAGGCGCTGGACGACCGCGTCGGCTGTCTTGCGCTGATGGAGCTTTGCCGGAGTGATCTTGCCTACGATACCTGGTTTGGCTTCACCGTGGGCGAGGAGCTGGGACTCGGCGCCGCATTCCTTGCAGAGACCCTCTGTCCCGACCGCGCCGTCATCTGCGAAGGCACTACCGCCGCCGATCTGCCCGGTACCCCCGACCACCGAAAGGTCTGCCGACAGGGTGACGGAGCCGTTCTGGTCTATATGGATAACCGCACCGTTTACCATCCGGCTATGTTCCGCGCCGTTTCCGCCGCGGCGGAAAAGATCGGCGCGCCCTATCAGGTGAAAGAGTATATCTCCGGCGGCACCGATGCCGGAGCCATCCATGTCTCCGCCAAGGGCGTGCGCTGCGCCGGCATCGCCGTCGCCGTCCGCTCCATCCACTCCTCCGCCTCCACCGCAAGCCTTGCGGATATCCGGGCCATGTGCGATATCGCCCGCGCCTGCACCGAAAGTGAGGAAATCTACAATGACTGATCTCTATACCATCTATACCCGCC
>JAFYLV010000056.1 GCA_017556885.1 Clostridia bacterium
CCCCCGTCCCCTCGCGGGCTATATGTCCTGCGGTATGTGCTGCTCCGAGAAGGAGATCGGCATCAGCGATGACAACTCCGGCATTATGGATCTCGATCCCGCCTATGCAAACGGCACCGACCTGAAGGATATCTTTGCCATTGACGATATTGTCTTTGAGGTGGACAACAAGTCCCTCACAAACCGTCCCGACCTCTGGGGCCATTACGGTATCGCCCGTGAGTTTGCCGCCCTTTCCGGCCGCCCCCTCAAGGCGCTGCCCGTGGCGGATCTCGAGGCATATGCAAATCTTCCTGCTCTCGATATCGAGATCGAGAACGAGGATTGCCTGCGTTACTCCGGCCTGAAGTTTGACAACGTCAGCGTTTCCGTCAGCCCCATGAATATGAAGATCCGCCTCTTCTACTGCGGTATGCGCGCCATCAATTTCCTGGCGGATATGACCAACTACCTGATGCTTGAAATGGGCCAGCCCATGCACGCCTTCGATTCCCGCAAGGTGGAGAGCATCCGCGTCCGCAAGTTTGACGCTCCCTTTGCCTTCACCACCCTGGACGGCGTGGAGCGCAAGTGCGATGAGAATACCCTCATGATCTGCAACGGCGAGACGCCCGTGGCCATTGCCGGCATTATGGGCGGTCTCGATTCCGAGATCGTGGAGGACACCACCAGCCTGACGCTGGAGTCCGCCTGCTTTGATCCCGTTTCCGTCCGCAAGTCCGCTGCCCGTCTGGCTCACCGCACCGATGCATCCCAGAGATATGAAAAGACCCTCGATCCCGAAATGACCGTCACGGCCATTGCCCGCTTTGTCAAGCTCCTCTCCGAGATCGATCCCGGCGCGAAGGTCACCTCCTGCCTCACCGACCGTTACAACCGTTCCTATGAGTGCAAGACCCTGGAGATCGACAAGAACTTTGTGGACCGCTACACCGGCATCGGCGAGGCCATCACCTGCGACCATATTGAGAAGACCCTCACCGCCCTCGGCTTTGCCGTGGAGCGCGACGGCGAGCGCTTCCGCGTCACCGTTCCCTCCTGGCGCGCCACCAAGGATGTTACCCTGAAGGCCGACCTCATCGAGGAGATCACCCGTATCTACGGCTATGACAATTTTGCCCCCATTACGGCAAAATCTCCCCTCTATCCCGTGAAGATGGAGATCACCAAGTCGGTGGAGGAGAACGTCAAGGATATGCTCGTCAAGCGCTTCTCCCTGCACGAGGTCCATTCCTACGTCTGGGCATACAGCGACGAGTTCAAGCGCCTCGGCATGGAGGTGGAGGACAACGTCCGCCTGCTCAATGCCACCAACCCCAACCTGTCCGTGCTGCGCACCTCCATCGTGCCCACTGAGCTTTGCCAGGTAAAGACCAACGTCGGCTATGCCCCCGAGTTCGGCCTCTTTGAGATCGGCCGCGTGGTCAAGGGTCTCCGCGAGGACGGCATGTGCAATGAGAAGAAGATGCTCTGCATCACCCTCTATTCCAAGACCGCTGAGCTGCGCGACCTTTACTTCCGCCTGCGGGATATGCTGGCCGTTCTTGCTGATGAGCTCAAGCACAAGCCCCTGGTCTTTGCGCCTATGGCGGCTGAGCATTCCTGGCAGCATCCGAAGAACCTCAACTCCGTCTCCTGCGACGGCATCTGTCTCGGCGAGATGGGCGTTGTCCATCCCACCGTCGGCAAGAGCATCGACAAGAAGGCGAACATCGTCTACGCCGAGCTGGATATCGAAGCCTTTGCAAAACTCGCTCCCGCCGGCATCCGCTATGAGGAGGCCTCCCGCTTCCCCGGTATGGAGATCGACCTGAACGTCAGCTCCGATACCTTTGCGCCCATCAAGGAATCCATCGATGCCGCCGCCTGCCCCTACATCAAGGGCGTCCGCGTGGTGGATATCTACCGCGGCGACGAGGGCTGCGCCATCAACGTGCGCATCTCCTTCTCATGCGCCGACCGTACCCTCACCCGTGAGGAGGTCCAGACCGTCGTGGACGGCATCGTGGCCGACCTTACTGCCAAGGGCATGCCGCTGAAATAAGGAGCAACCTGTTCTTGAAAGCGCCTTCCGTCAATGCTGCGGAAGGCGCTTTTTTGTGTGAAAAAATACGAAATCATGTCGGAAACATTAGAAAGATTGACAAAAGCAAGTGATTACTTTATAATTAAATTGAAGCGGGTCACTAATACGCTTCACCGCGCTCCGATTTTTGTACGAGGCAGTCCGTCCCGGTCCCCCCGGGGAATTCTCCCGGGCGAAAAAGAAGGAGGAACCACGATGAAACGCAGAAAACTTTGGATTTTGCCGGTTCCATTGGTTGTGCTTGCGTTTTCTCTTTCTGCCTGTGCCGCAGAACCGGCGGTGTCGGATGTCGGGGCATCTTCCGTCGAAAGCATATCTGCTTCTGAGTCGATCGAAGATTATGGGGGAGTCGGATGCGAGATGAAACCCATGTTCCATTCCGAGGCAGAGTTTCGTGAAATGATTGGCGAGGGCGAAAAAGAGTGGAGGATACATGGGCTTACAGAACTGTATAACAGTATCCAATCCTATTACTATCGGTTAAAAAATCCTGTTGGTGAGTATACTGTTTGCGGTAATATTGAGGTGGATTTGTTCTCTACGTGTCAACGTGTTGATCCGGGAGAACTGATTTCCTGGGTATACAGAAAAGAAGGCGCAAGCGGAGATGCAAACGAGATCGTTTTTTCACAGTACCTGGAAAAGTTCAGTGCAAAGGATGTGAAGCAGGTGCATGGGCTTGCGCATATCGAGGATGGAATGTATTATGCCCGTGAGATTGTTCCGCCGGATGCACATCATCCAACTGCCGCCATCTGGCAACACATCGGCTTCTTTGCCGATGACGGAACTTTTTTTAAGATCTCGGTTAAAAATGACGATACATGGGATTTTGAGTCGCTCAAACCGTATTGTCAGGTTGAAAAAGTTTCAAGCAGATAGACAAAGCACTCCGGAAAGTTTTACACTTTCCGGAGTGCTTCTTTTATTCTGCTCACTTTACGAAAAAGAACATATGTGCTATAATAAAAGAGAACTTATGTTTGATTTTTCTTCACAAAGGAGAAATGCCGATGGATATGAGAGCATTTATCGCCCGGCAGGATCCCGTCTGGACGGAGATCCCCACCTTCTGGGATGAGGGTCCCTTCCTTGGCAACGGCGTGATGGGCGCGCTGATGTACGTGGATAAGGAAAGCGGCCGCCTGCATCTGAAGCCCGGCCGGACGGATATTTACGACAACCGCCCGCTTGAAAAATACACCATCATGGACAAGCAGTTTGCTCAAGGGCGGCTTCAGCTCGGCCCGGTGGAGATCGGCACCCGCGGCCGCGTCACCGGCTGCGATCTGCGCTTGTCGCTCTATGATGCCACCCTTTCCGGCCGTATCACAACGGAGGAGGGGTATGTGGACATCACCGCGTGGATCCCCCGGGAGGAAAATGCGCTGGTGCTCGACCTGATCCCCGGCGGCGGTGAGATCGCTCCGGCGGAATTTAAACCCATGCCGGCGGAAACGCCGCGTCAGACCAAAATGCGCGAGCTTGAGAGCTGGAACCGCTACCGCCCCGACCATCCCGCGCCCCGGGATCTGCTGCCGCTGCGCGAAGAGATGGGCTGCAAGGTCTACGAGCAGCCGCTGTATACCTCCGGCTCCTACACCGTCTGCACCGAGCGGCGGGGAAACACCTTCCTGTTGTCTGCCGCCACCTCCGACGGAGAGGGAAGTGCAGAAGAGGCCCTTGTCACCCTGGCGCGCCTTGCGGATACCGCGCCCGCGCGGGAGGCGCATCTTGCCTACTGGCATGAGCTGTATTCCCGGGCCTTTCTGTCCGTTTCCGATCCCGTGTGGGAAAATTTCTACTGGATGCAGATCTACAAAATGGCCTGTGCCGCCCGCCCCGGCGGACGTATCATCGACACCATGGGCCCCTGGTGCTATACCACCTCCTGGCCTGCGGCCTTCTGGAACTTAAATGTCCAGCTGACCTATGCCCCCATGATCCCCACCGGCCTTTTCGATATTGCCCGTTCTCTTCCGGACACGCTGCTGAAAGAAAAGGAAAACCTCAATCTCAATATCGATCCTGCCTACCGCGAGGGCTGCTACGGCATCGGTACAAATACCTGCCGCAGCCTCCGCTCCGACGTCTTTGTCCCCGGCCGTGAGAAGCAGAAGGGCGACAAGGTGGAACTTGGAAACCTCACCTGGGCGCTTTTTGTGTGCTACACCCTCTGCCGCACCACGCTGGAGGAGAAGATGCTCACGGAGACGGTGCTTCCCCTGCTTGCCGGCGCGGTGAAGTATTACACCCATTTCCTCACCCCCGATGCGGATGGTGTTCTCCATCTTGCACCCACGGAAAGCCCCGAATATCTTGCCGTGGATGAGGACACAAACTACGATCTCGCCCTGCTGCGCTGGGGCCTCGAGACCCTGATCGAGGAGCACACCCGCCTTGGCGGAGATGTGCGTATCAAAACGTGGCAGGATGTGCTCGATCACCTGACGGAATATCCGGAGGACGAAAAAGAGGGTCTGTTCATCGCCCGGAACACCCGCCTTTCCTCCTCCCACCGCCACTATTCCCATCTGCTGGCCTTCTATCCGCTGCATCTTCTCGATGCGAAAAAACCGGAGGATTGCGAGCTCATCCGCCGCTCCGTGGCGCATTGGCACTCCATGCCCGAGGAGCTGGAGGGCTACTCCCAGACGGGTGCTGCCTCCATGCTTGCCATGATGGGGGACGGCAACGCCGCCATCAAGTATCTTGACGGTCTGATGCGCGACTTTGTCCGCCCCAGCACCATGTATCGCGAGGAGGGCGGTCCTGTGACGGAGACGCCGCTGGCCGCCGTCAGCTCCATGGTGGATATGCTCATGCAAAGCTATGGCGATGAGCTGAACGTATTCCCCGCCTGCCCCGACCGGTGGAAGGATGCCTCCTTCACCCTCTATGCCGAGGGCGGATACACCGTTTCTGCCGCCCGTCGGGAGGGTGAGCTGCAGTTTGTGCGTATCCACGCAAAGAAGGCTGGCATTTGCCGCCTGCGCGCGCCCTTTGCCTTGGAGCCCCAGAGCACCCATCCCTTCCGGATGGAGGACGGCTGCTACGTCTTCATCCTCGGCGACGGGGAGGAGGCGCTCTTTACCCTCATTCCGGAGCACGAGGCGGTCATTGTCCCTGTGGAAATGAACGAAGGCAACACCTTTGGCCTCAATCCCACCGCCCTGCGGTATGTCCGCCGGGAGGCCATCTGCGAGGAGCGCAGCCGCGCAAAGAAGGAGAAGAGAAAATGAAGCCACTGTCGGAAAAACAGCAGCAGATCCTTGCCTTTATTGAGCAGTTTTCCGCCCGAGAAGGCTATTCTCCCTCGGTAAGAGAGATCTGCGCCGCCGTGGGATTGCGCTCTCCCTCCACG
>JAFYLV010000057.1 GCA_017556885.1 Clostridia bacterium
CATTCCGACCCCGAAGGGGGGAGCGGTACTCTGCGACAGCGGTGCAAATGCAGAATGTACACCGGAATATCTTCAGCAGTTTGCAATTCTCGGAAGTCTGTATGCCGAGTGCGCGCTTGGTATCAAAGAGCCCCATACCGTGCTTCTGAACATTGGCGCAGAGGATACCAAGGGTACACCTGTGCACGTAGAGGCAAATTCGCTTCTCCGTAAGGCAGCAGCTGACGGACTTCTTCGGTTTGACGGAAATATTGAGGGACGTGACGTTATGTCTACCTCGGCTTCCGTTATTGTTGCGGACGGATTTTCCGGAAATGTTCTGTTAAAGACGACCGAAGGCGTTGCCCTTTTCTTTGCAGGAGAGATCAAAAAGATCTTTAAGGCAAATATTATTTCCAAAATTGCGGCCCTTCTGGTCTTGAAAGGCGTAAACCGCCTGAAGAAGTCCATGGATTATAAGGAAGTTGGCGGCGCACCGCTGCTTGGAATTGCAAAGCCGGTGATTAAAGCCCACGGCTCTGCAAACGATTACGCTTTCCGCAGCGCGATTCGCCAGGCGGTCGAATATGCTTCGTCCGATGCGATTTCCCGCATTACCGAGGGTATTGCAGCCTTGAAAAGTGAATCGGCAGAGGCCTGATCGAAAAACTTTCTCTTGACAAATGGACAAACATTCCCTATTATAAGAGATACAGATATAGGATCCTCACGTGGATCCGGGAAAGGGTTGTAAAATATGGTATTCGAGAAACTTTGCGACATTATCGCTGAGCAGTTCGGTATTGATGCAGACAGCATTACCGAGGCCACTTCCTTTGCTGAGGATCTTAACGCTGATTCTCTGGATATGGTCGATGTCGTTCTTGCCATTCAGGAGCAGTTCAACATCGGCGAGATCGATGACGATGAGCTTGCCGGCATTGAGACTGTCGGTCAGGTCGTTGCGCTGATCGAGAACAAGGCATAAATTACCGTAATGGGTTATGAAGCGGTGCATGCACCGCTTCTTTTCCTTGTTATGTAAACGACGGGAAAGGAGAGACTGTACTTGAACATCCGATTTGACTATACATTTCGGGATCCGCAACTTCTGTTGACTGCGATGACGCATAGATCCTACATCCGAGAGAAGCGTTTGCCGTATGATGCCTGTAATGAGAGACTGGAGTTTCTTGGCGATTCTCTCCTGAACTATATCACTGCGGAGCATCTTTTCGGCAGATTTCCGGACCGTGAGGAAGGCGAGCTGACCAAGCTGCGCGCCCTTGTTGTTTGTGAGGAAGCGTTGAATATTGTCGCTGCATCCCTTGGGATCTCTGCGGCCCTCCGTCTTGGTCACGGTGAGGATATGAACGGCGGCCGCAAACGCGCATCCATTCTTGCGGATGCGGTGGAGGCTTATATCGCCGCTGTATATCTTGACGGCGGTATGGAGGAAGTCCGTCGGCTGGTTCTTTTCTTTATACCGGAGCTTGTGGACCGGGCTGAGGCAGGCGAACTTCGCTATGCCGACAACAAGACCGTGCTCCAGGAGCTGATCCAGCAAAAACCCGGGGATACGCTTCGGTACGAGATCCTGTCTGCCGCAGGTCCGGATCACGACCGGATCTTTACTGCGGGCGTGTTTCTCAATGATGTTCTCTGTGCCGAGGCACAGGGAAAGAGCAAGAAAGAGGCCCAGCAAGCTGCTGCGGGACTTCTTCTGTCCAAGATTCGCAGCGGTGAAATCCAACACTCGGAGGCATAAGCGTGTATCTGAAATCACTTGAGATCATGGGCTTCAAATCCTTCCCGGATCGGACGCTGATTCGGTTTGGTGAGGGCATGACGGCCATTGTTGGTCCGAACGGATCGGGCAAATCGAATATTTCCGACGCCATCCGTTGGGTGTTGGGTGAGCAGTCCTCCAAGGCACTTCGCGGTTCGAAGATGGAGGACGTCATCTTTAACGGATCGGAAAAACGCCCGCCGCAGGGCTTTGCCGAAGTCACGCTGACCATTGATAATTCCGACGGTCATTTTAAACTGGATTACGATGAAATTGCCGTTACCCGACGCTACTACCGTTCCGGCGACAGCGATTTCTTTATCAACCGCAAGCCCGTTCGCCTGCGGGATATTCACGAATTGTTTATGGACACAGGCCTTGGCCGCGACGGTTATGCTATGGTTGGTCAAGGTCGTATTGACGAAATTCTTTCACAGAAAAGTGAAGATCGCCGCGAGATCTTTGAAGAGGCCTCCGGTATTTCCCGCTTCCGTTACCGCAAGGAGGAAGCGGAGCGTAAGCTTGCCGGAACGGAGGACAATCTTGTCCGTTTGCGCGATATTATCGGTGAGATGGAGACCCGCGTAGAGCCCCTCGCCAAGCAGGCGGAAAAGGCAAAAAAATTCCTCCTTATCCGCGATGAGTTGCGTGGCCTTGAGATCGACCGCTGGATGGAAGAAGCTGACCGCATCCGGGAGAAGAGCGCGAAGGCCGCCGGCGATCTGGAGATCTCCCGCTTCCAGCTGGAGGAGTGCCGACGCGACCTGGAGGCGCTTTATGCGGAAAGTGAACGCCGCGCGGAGAGCTTCCGGGAAAACGAAGTCGCAGTTCAGCGACTTCGTACGGAACTTTCTGAAAAAGAATCCCATCTTTCTGAGCTTCGCAGTGCGGCCGCACTTTTGCAGAGCGAAGCTAATCATTATGCGGCAAGCGCCGCAAGATCCCGGGAGGAGCTAACCTCCGGTGAAAACCGAAAGACGGAAGTAGAGGCAGAGATCCTCACGGTTCGCGAGCAGCTTGCCGCTGCAAGCCGCGTTCGTGAGGAGACCGAAGCCGCCATTCGGGAGGCATCCGAGAAAGCGGCGGAACTTTTAAAATCTGCGGATGACCTGAACAACCGTATTGATGCCCTGCGTGCTAAGGAGACGGAACTTCGTGGCTCTGCCGCCCTTGCCGGCAGCGATGCAGCCGGAGCTGAGGCTTCCCGTGCTGCGCTTTCCGAGCGTGCCGCGGATGCAACGGCCGCCGCGGAGAATACACATAAGCGCATCCTTTCCGTTGAAGAGGAAATCAAGGAAAAGCAGGGCGTTCGCAGCGAAAACGAAACACGCCTTTCCGAGATCATGAACATTATCAACGGCCACGGTCTGCGCATTGCAAGCCGCGAGAAGCGCATGAATTCTCTGACGGAGAAGGTCAATGCACTCCGTATCGAGCTGGATACACAAAAAGAAAAACATCGCCTTCTTACAGAAATGGAGAAGGATTTTGAAGGCTATTCCAAGGGCGTACGTCTGCTCATGCGCGAGTCGGAGCGCGGCGGTCTTTCCGGAATTTACGGTACCGTTGGTTCTTTGATTTCGGTAGAGGATGAGTATGCAGTTGCGGTGGAGTCCGTACTTGGAAATGCGCTGCAGAATGTCATTACTGTGGATGAAAAGGCTGCGAAGGGCGCTATGCTGTATCTTAAGCGTACCGATTCCGGCCGCGCCACCTTCCTTCCGGTTTCGACCATCCGACCGGCAAACCTTGAGGCAAAGGGACTGGATCGTGAGGCCGGTTTTATCGGCGTTGCCGCAGAGCTTGTTAATGTTGAGGCGAAATACCGGGACGTTGTGTCATATCTTCTCGGTAGGACTGCCGTTGTTGACCATATCGACAGTGCCATCGCGATTGCGCGCAAATTCAGGCATTCCTTCCGCATTGTGACCCTTGACGGTCAGATCATCAATGCCGGCGGTTCTATGACCGGCGGAAGTTCCGTACGCGGTGCGGGTATTCTGTCCCGTGCAAATGAGCTTAAACGCATTGCGGAGGCGATTCAGGCGTTAGAAGGTGATCTTGATCGCGACACGGCTGCCCTTGCGGAGGCGCGCCGCGAGTATGACCTTTCCGTATACGAGCTGGATGCCGCTCGCGCAGAGCAGCGCACCTGCGAGGACGGACTTCTTTCTGTCAATTCCCATCTTTCCCAGCTTGCAGTTTTGAAAGACGGTCTTTTGTATGAGCACGAACGGCTGCAGAGTGAGGCAGAGGCATGCCTTGCGAAGATCCGCGAGTCCGAAGAAAATGCCGGTGCACTTGCTGCCGCGGCGGCGAATTATACGGCGGAAGCAGATTCCCTTGCCGCAGAGATCGCAAAACTGACGGAGGGCCGTCTGGTTGCCTTTGAGACGCAGAACTCCGTATCCGATGAAATGCGCCGTCTGCAGGAAAAACTCTATGCAGATACCGCGGAAGAAACGGCGGCGACCACCCGGCTTTCCGAACTTTCCTCTGTCCGTGACCTGCTTTCCGAGGATAAGACCAAGCAGGAGCAGATCATTGCCCGTGCGGAAGCCGAGCGCGACATCCTTCTTGCCCGTGCTGCGGATAAGGAGAAGGAGTTGGAGGCCTTTGCTTCCGAGCTCAATTCCGTTCGCGAGAGCATTTCCGAAACGGATGCTGCCCGTCTTGTCATTGAGCAGGAGCGTACCCAGTGTGAAAAGCGCCTGCGCGAAAAGAACGATGATGCTACCCGTCTTGAGGGTCTCTGTATCCGTCTGGAGACATTGAAATCTGCCTCGGATGAGGAGGAAAAGATTCTTTCCGACCGTCTGTGGGAGAATTATGAGCTGACCATCGGTGAGGCACAGACCATGCGCCGCCCCATTGAAAATATGCAGGAAACGGTGGCGCGCATCTCACATCTGAAGGCACAGAAGCGCGGCCTTGGCGAAGTCAACGTCAACGCCGTGGAGGAATATGAAACTCTTCGGGAGCGCTATGACTTCTACTGCGGTCAGCGGGATGACGTTGAAAAGGCGCGGGATGATCTGCTGCATGTCATCGGCGATATCACCGGAGAGATGAAAACCATCTTTGCGGATGCATTCCGCAAGATCAATGAAAACTTTAAGGTGACGTTCAGCGAAATGTTCGGCGGCGGTTATGCCGAGCTTTTCCTGGAGGATCCCAAGGATATTCTGAACTGTGGCATTGAGATCAAGGCTCAGCCTCCCGGAAAGTCCATGAAGGCCATCAGCCTGCTTTCCGGCGGTGAGAAGGCTTTTGTCGCCATTGCGCTGCATTTTGCCATTCTGAAGGTTCGTCCTACCACCTTCTGCGTGTTGGATGAGATCGAGACGGCGTTGGACGAGGCCAATGTGAACCGCTTTGCACATTTTGTGCGCGAGATGTCCAAGGCGGTACAGTTTATCCTCATTACCCACCGACGCGGTACGATGGAGGAGTCGGATATCCTCTACGGTGTTACGCAGCAGCAGGGCGTTACCCGTGTGCTTACGCTGGATATGGCTAAGGCAGAAAAGGAATTCAACATCAAGTAAGGAGCATGTCCTCAAATGGATATTTTTGGTAAGATCAAGGCCGGACTTACGAAAACCCGTGATTCCATCGCCGCGCGTATTGATATGATCCTCAACAGTATGACAAAGATCGATGAGGATCTGATGGAGGAACTGTGCGATGCCCTGATCCTTTCGGATATGGGTGCGGAAACGGCAGACGCGTTGGTGGATGAACTTCGCGACCGCATCAAAGAAAAGGGTATCAAAGATGCGGATGCCCTGCGTAATGAGCTTCGCGGCATGATTGCCGATAAGCTTTGCGACGGTGTGCATGAGATTCCGGAAGGAGAGGGCCCTCTGGTCATTCTTCTTGTGGGAGTTAACGGCGCAGGAAAGACCACCACGGCAGGAAAGCTCGCCGGTCTTTATGCAGGGTCCGGTAAAAAGGTTCTTCTTTGCGCGGCGGATACCTTCCGCGCGGCAGCTGCCGACCAGCTGGAGATCTGGGCCGGGCGTGCCGGTGCCGGTATCGTCCGCCACGGCGAGGGTGGTGATCCGGCCGCCGTTGTGTTTGATGCCTGCTCGGCGACCAAAGCACGTGGTGTTGACGTGCTGATCTGCGATACGGCCGGACGTCTTCATAACAAGCAGAACCTGATGAACGAGCTTGAAAAGATCAAGCGCGTCATCGACCGTGAGCTGCCTGATGCCCGTAAAGAGGTCCTGCTGGTGTTGGATGCAACTACCGGACAGAACGCCGTGCAGCAGGCAAAGCAGTTCGGTGCCGTGACGGATGTGACCGGCATCGTTCTCACAAAGCTTGACGGAACCGCAAAGGGAGGTATCGTTCTTCCCATTCATACAACGATGGGTTACCCCGTTAAGTTCGTCTGTGTGGGGGAGACCATTGAAGATATGCTTCCCTTTGATGCAAAAAGCTTTGCGGAAGCACTCATCTGATAACTTGATAATTTCGAAAGACAGTCCTTCGGGACTGTCTTTTTTCGTACGGTAAACGAATATGAAAAATGTGTGAAACATTCTGACATTTCTGCTATATGGGTTGTAAGTTTCGAAGATTTATTGTATAATACAGTGATAGTGGATATCTATATTCCTTTGTATGGGAGGCAGCACCGTGTACGGCTATATCCGCCCGCAGAAAAGCGAGCTGAAGATGCGCGAATATGAGCTTTACCGTGCCGCCTACTGCGGATTGTGTCATGCACTTGCGAAGAACTTTGGACCATTGGCCCGTTACACAGTCAGCTATGACATGACCTTTCTGTACATGCTTCTGCAGACGGAGGAAGAATACCCGGAGCTTAAGCTTTGCAGGTGTCCTGCGCATCCGCTGCATCGCCGTTGTGCGGCATGCCGGATGGACGGATCGGCCCTTGCTGCTGCGGCTACCGTATTGCTTTTCTGTCATAAGCTTCGGGATGATCTGCGGGATGAAGGCTTCTTCAAGAAACTCGCGGCCGGATTTTTACTGCTTGTATTTTCCGGCCCCTTCCGCCGGGCAAGGAAACGTTATCCGGAACTGTCAAAGATAATCTCTATGCACATGCGCGAGTTATCTGCACTGGAGAGTGAAGGTTGTAGATCCATCGACCGTGCCGCAGAGCCCTTTGCCGCCATGTGTTCGTCGCTTGTTGACGGTATTGCAGAGGGAAGA
>JAFYLV010000058.1 GCA_017556885.1 Clostridia bacterium
CATGGCTATGCCTTCTATTTCCCGTGCAACTACTACAGTTGTTTATATGGACGGCACCCGCGAGCTTGAGCTGCCTCTGAAATACTGATGGCTCATCCTCTCTCCCGCCCATGGCTTGCCCACTACGGAGATATTCCCCCAACCCTTTCCTACCCCGGTTGCTCTATGTACGAGCTTGTACGCCGGGCTGCGGAAATGCATCCCGCTACAAAAGCCTGGGAATTTGAAGGAAACCGTGTAAGCTACCGCCAATTCATCACGCGCATTGACGCAGCAGCACGTGCTTTGTACGCCCTCGGTCTCCGTTCCGGAGATCGGGTGATGCTGGCGCTTCCAAACTGTCCGCAGGTCACCGAGCTCTTCTATGCCGCCGACCGCATCGGTGCCGTGGCAAATATGGTGCATCCCCTGTCCTCCGCAGGCGAATTCCGCCGGTACGCGGCGCTTTCCGGCAGTCGCTTTGCCGTGACGCTGGAAAGCTTTGCACCGAGCCTATGCGCAGCCTGCCCGGAGATCCCTGTAGTCACCACCCGCATAAGCGATGCACTTCCCGTATTTCTGCGGCCCGTTTATCGGATCACACAGGAGGCAAAATACCGCCGCAAGGCAAAGACACTTCCCGTCATTGGCTGGAATCATTTCCTTCGCGGCGGCAAGGGGGTTACCCTCCCGCCTCTTAGAACGAGCGGAGATGCCCCCGCCGTCATCCTCTACAGCGGCGGAACGACGGGTATTACCAAGGCGATCCTGCACTCTGCCAACGCTTTTAATGCCGCAGGTCTACAGACCATGGCGGCCAATCACTTCAGCCATCCCGACGGTCACCGGATGATCGCCGTGCTTCCCAATTTTCACGGTTTTGGTCTCGGCATCGGCTTCCATGCCGCGTTTATCCACGGCTGCACCGTCATGCTGCTGCCCCGTTTCTCTGCTTCCGCACTTATGCGGCTTTTGCGCCGCCGCCCAAGCTATATCACCGGTGTTCCCACCATGTTCGAGGCACTTCTCCGCGCACCCGCACCGCGGCGGCTGAATTTATCTTCTCTCCGCGGTGTTTATTCCGGAGGTGATAGCCTTCCCCCCGACTTAAAAGCCCGATTTGACGCATTTTTGGCAGCTCACGGGGCAACGGTACTACTTCGCGAGGGTTACGGCGCCACAGAGTGTGTTGCCGCCTGTTGCCTCTCCCCTGAAACCGGCGCACGCCCCTCCTCCATCGGCATTCCTTTCCCCGATATGCGCATCCGCGTTTGTGCACCGGAAACGGAAACTCCCCTGCCGCCGGGTGAGGACGGCGAGCTTTGTATCGCAGGCCCTACCGTCATGCTCGGCTATCTTAACGACCCGGATGAGACTGCGCTCACCCTCCGACGCGATTCCGACGGAACCCTCTGGCTCCATACCGGTGATATTGGTTGTATGGATGCTGACGGATATTTCTACTTTACAGGCCGCCTGAAGCGCATGATCGTCACCTCGGGCTATAACGTCTATCCCCGGGAGCTGGAGCATATCCTTTCCGCCTACCCAAAGATTTCCGCCGTGTGTACCGTCGGAGTTCCCGATCCCTATCGCATCCAGCGCATCCGTGCCTGCATCGTCCCGGCCGATGGCGTATCCCCAGGTCCGGAACTGGAGGCAGAGATCGCCGCCTATGCGGCAGAAAACATTGCCCGTTACGCTCTCCCCCGGGAGTACGTCTTCCTCCGTGAACTTCCCCGTACGAAGCTCGGAAAGATCGACTACCGAAAACTGGAAGCATAAAAAAAGAGACATTCGGCTGAATGTCTCATTTTTCTTATTTTCCGTATTTTTCCATATCCTTCTGGCGGATCTCTGTCCGGCGAATCTTGCCGGAGAAGGTCTTGGGAAGCTCGTCCCAGAATTCCACCACGCGGGGATACTTGTAGGGAGCCGTGTTCTTCTTAACGTAGTTCTGCAGTTCCTTGACCAGCTCATCGGAGGGCGAATAGCCCTTCTGCAGGACGATGGTAGCCTTGACGCAGAAGCCGCGGACGGGATCGGGAATGCCGGTAACAGCAACCTCCAGCACCGCCGGATGCTCCAGCAGAACGCTTTCGACCTCGAAGGGACCGATGCGGTAACCGGAGGACTTGATAACGTCATCGTTTCGGCCAACATAGTGATACAGACCGCGCTCATCGCGGAATGCAGTATCACCGGTGTGATAGAAACCGTCATGCCAAGCCTCCGCCGTTGCCTCTTCGTTGAGGTAATAGCAGGTCAGAAGGCCGCGGGGGCGCTCCTCTTTGGAGGGAGCGCGCACACATATCTCGCCCGTAACACCGGGGGCGCACTCGTTTCCGTCCTCATCGAGGATACGTGCATCCCATCCCGGTGCGGGAAGTCCCATAGAGCCCGGGCAGGGCTTCATCCAGGGATAGACCGTACAGAGCATGACTGCCGTCTCACTCTGACCGAAGCCCTCGTGGATCTCCAGGCCGGTGTATTCCTTCCACTGGTTGAAGATCTCGGGATTCAGCGCCTCACCCGCCGTGCAGCAGTGGGTGATGGAGGACAGATCATACTTGGAAACGTCATTCTGCAGGATC
>JAFYLV010000059.1 GCA_017556885.1 Clostridia bacterium
GAATATCTCGCGGAACACGAATAAAGCAAACACTTTGCGCCAAAACGCATGAAAAAAATAAAAAATCGATGCACACGGGCTTTTTTTTCCTGTGCGGCTATGGTATAATTAACCTGCCTGAATGTGATGGTGCAAGACCGTCCTAAAGGCAGGTTTTATATTGTTTTGCCCGAGCACATGTACGAAATCGGATGAAGATACATGTGCCTTTCCTACTTTACGGAGCCGATATATGCTTGACCGCTTTTTTCCTACCTATGATTTCCCTCGCGCCTGTGATATCACACCGGAGTTCCTTCGGACTGAGGGGATTCGTGCGATCATCTCCGACCTTGACGATACGCTGACCTGTCACGACAGTCAGGATCTTGCGCCGGAATACCGTGCTTGGATGGAGCAGATCACTGCGGCCGGGATCCGGTTCTGTATTCTCTCCAACAATTCCGAGGAGCGCACCCGTCCCTTCTGCGACCGCAACGGCCTTGATTTCACGGCCCACGCAAGAAAACCTCTGCGTAAGGCTGTGCTTGAGACGCTGGATCGCATGGGTGTGACGCGGGATGAGGCGCTTTTGGTGGGCGACCAGATCTTTACGGATATCCTTTGCGGAAAAAATGCGGGTATCCGCACGGCGGCGGTCAAGCCCATCGGCGGCCGTGCCACCAGGTTTATTGCCGTCAAACGTTTTCTGGAGCGTCCGATCTGGCGGGCCTATTTCCGCCGCAAGGAGGATAAATGAACATTCATTTCGGTCCGGCAGGCAATGAGGATGCCTTTGCCAAAGCGGGGCACAAGTCCTCTCTGGATGCCCCGGCTTATCTCGCAGCCATGGGTCTCAATGCCTATGAGTACCAGTGTGGCCGCGGTGTCAACATCGGCGCGGACAAAGCCGCGCTTCTTGGCGAAAAAGCCCGGGAGCACGGCGTGCAGATGTCGCTGCACGCGCCCTATTTCATCTCCCTTGCTTCCCCTGAGGAGAAAAAGCGGGAGAACAGCATCCGTTATATCCTCGAGTCCTGCGCTGCGGTGGATGCTATGGGCGGAAACCGCGTGGTCATCCATCCCGGTGCTCCGGTGGGAAAGCCGAGAGATGAGGCTATGGAGCTGGCTCTTGTGACTCTGAAAGATGCCCGCGATGCAGCGGATGCCGCCGGCTTTGCCCACATCCTGCTCTGCCCGGAAACCATGGGCAAGCAGAACCAGCTTGGCACGCTTTCTGAGATCTGCGCTTTCTGTAATCTGTCCGACCGCATTATTCCCTGTGTCGATTTTGGTCATATCAATGCCCGGGAAGGCGGGATCCTCGCCTCCCGTTCCGATTTTGCCGCTCTGCTTGACCGCCTTGCCGAAGGCGTCGGAGAAGAGAAGGCGAAAATCTTCCATTCCCACTTCTCCCATATCGAGTACAGTGCCGGAGGAGAGGTGCGGCACCTGACCTTTGATGAGGAGCAGTACGGCCCCTTCTTCGAGCCGCTGGCTGAGGAACTCGCGCTGCGGGGCTGGACGCCCACCATCATCTGCGAATCCGCAGGTACGCAGGCGCAGGACGCTGCCCGTATGCAGGCGGCATACCGCGCGGCCCTTGCCGCAAGATAAACGCGAAAGGAAATAAAACCGTCATGATTGAGCGCAATCTGAAGGCCATCCGTGAAAAGCTGACTGCCCGCGGACTGGATGCCGTACTTATTACCGATGATATCACCCGTCGCTACGTGACCCAGATGCCGGACAGCGCCGGCGCAGTGCTGGTGGGGCTAAATTCCGCTGCAGTCATGACCGATTTCCGCTATATCGAGGCAGCCCAGTGCTGCCGCCCCGCCTTCTCCGTGGAGATGGTGGAAAAGCGTGACGGCTACGGTGCCGCTGCCGAGGCGCATCTTGCCGACTGGGGCGCAAAGCGCGTGGGCTTTGAGGATGACCGCATGACCTTTGCGGATTACACTGTATGGAAGGCCGCCCTTTCTGCGGAGCTTGTCCCCGCCGGAGATATCATATCCGATCTGCGGGTGTGCAAGACCGAGGCGGAGATCGGATCCCTCATTGCCGCTCAGCGCATTGCGGAGCGCGCCTGGGAGCAGATGCTGCCGATCATTCGTCCCGGCATCTCTGAGATCGAGCTGCGCGGCGAGCTTGCTGCGATCTGCTACCGTCTCGGTGCGGAGAATATGTCCTTTGATCCCATCGTGGCCTCCGGCCCGAATTCTTCCCGTCCCCACGCCGTTCCCGGCGAGAGACGCGTGCAGCACGGCGATTTTGTCACCTTTGATTTTGGCGTTTGCGTCAACGGCTACTGCTCGGATATGACCCGTACCGTCGCCATCGGCGAGGCCACAGAGGAGATGCGCCGCATCTACGGACTTGTCCTTGAGGCTCAGCTTGCAGCGGAGGATATGCTTCGCGCCGGTGTTTCCTATACCGATTTTGACGGCTGTGCGCGCAAGGTCATTGCTGACGCGGGCTACGGGCCCAAGTTCGGCCACAGCCTTTCTCACGGCATCGGCCTCGAGATCCACGAGGCGGCCTTTACCTCCGATTCCGGCAAGATCCTGCCCGCCGGCGCCATCGTCAGCGTGGAGCCCGGCATTTATCTGGAGGGTAAGTGCGGCGTCCGTATCGAGGATATGGCACTGGTCACTCCGGAGGGCTGCCGTATTCTTACCGATTGCCCCAAGGAACTGCTGATCCTGTAAAAATGTTTTCCCCGCGGGCGGACCCCGCGCATTTAGAGAGATAAAAGTATGGAAAGGAAATGTTTCATATGCAGATGAATGTTGAAACCACCGAAGTTGAGGGCCTCCACGCGATACCTGTTGGTGAGCTTGGCATTGCTGCCATGCGCGGCTGCGAGGAGCTTGCCGGAAAGGTAAACACCTATCTGAACCGTGTCCGCAGCCAGGCTATGGAGCAGGGAGCTATTCCCAACACCGCCGAGTTTGCGGACTATGTCAAGGACGATTATTGCATCGATGTTGCCTGCCCCCGTTTCGGTTCCGGTGAGGGTAAGGGTATCATCAAGCAGTCCGTCCGCGGTACGGACCTCTTCATCCTTTGTGATACCTTCAACTACGGCGTTACCTACCGCATGTACGGTAAGGAAGTCGTCATGAGCCCCGACGATCATTACCAGGATATCAAGCGCGTGATCTGCGCCGCTGCCGGTAAGGCCCGCCGCATCAACGTCATCATGCCCATGCTTTATGAGGGTCGCCAGCACCGCCGCACCGCCCGTGAGAGCCTGGACTGTGCCGTCGCGCTGCAGGAGCTGGTGGCTATGGGTGTTGACAACATCATCACCTTTGATGCCCATGACAGCCGCGTGCACAATGCCATCCCCATGGCCGGCTTCGAGAATGTTCAGCCTGCCTACCAGATGATCAAGGCCATGGTCAACAACGTGCCCAACCTGCACTTTGACCGCGACCACATGATGGTCATCTCTCCCGACGAGGGCGGTATGTCCCGCTGCATCTTCTATTCCACCGTTCTCGGCGTGCCTCTCGGCATGTTCTACAAGCGCCGCGACTACACCCGCATCGTCAACGGCCGCAACCCCATCGTGAAGCACGAGTTCCTCGGCGAAAGCGTTGAGGGTAAGGACCTGATCATCGTCGACGATATGATCTCCTCCGGTGATTCCGTGCTGGATATCGCAAATCAGCTCAAGGCAAAGAATGCCGGCCGTATCTTTGTCTGCACCTCCTTCGGTCTCTTCACCGAGGGTCTTGCCTCCTTTGACGAAGCCTATGAGAAGGGCCTTATCGAGAAGGTCTTCACCACCAACCTCATCTACCGTACCGAGGAGCTCCGTGCCCGTCCCTGGTACTGTGAGGTCGACATGTCCAAGTACATCGCCTACCTCATCAACAATCTCAACCACGACCTCTCCCTCTCTTACCATCTGCAAGCAGGCTTCCCCCACTCCAATGATAGCGGGAATCCCCATGCTTTTGGCAAGAATTGCCGTATGGGAGAGAACCGATCCGCCTGCCGTGACAATGGCAAGCAGATGCTCCCGACCCAGCAGCACCGTTTCGGCAGGGGACAAATCATCTGCAAACAGAATCACGTCTTCGGTCA
>JAFYLV010000060.1 GCA_017556885.1 Clostridia bacterium
CACATCACCCTTGTTCAGGGTCAGCTTCGTGCCGGTGGTGCGCAGGTAGGAGGACTGGGAACTGACAAGCTTCTTGTAAGCATCCTTTGCCATGGAGGAGGCAAGACCCTCCTTGGAGAGGCGCAGGACGTAATCGTTATAATTTGCGGTGATATCCTTGATGAGGGGGTTTTCCCCGGCAAAACCGGCGGCGGCCTTGTCCTTCACCCGCTGGATGAGGGAGGGTTTGACGGTTTTTTCAATATAACTCTGGGTCAGCAGGCTGTCTCCGCCGGAAAGCTCCGCCGCGACGGGCAGACAAACCAGGGAAAGCACAAGCACAACGGCAAAAAGCAGGGAAATAATTCTGCGGCTCACGGTGGATCTCCTTTCTGTGCATATGTGGAAAGAATAATATATTCATCTTATTGTAACGGAAAACACAAAGAATGTCAACCGCCGGAAGAAATTGCCGGGACTTGACAAATGCCACCGGTCTTTGTATAATGCCCCCGAAAGGTTATAAAACGACCGAGAGAAAGGCGGATATTGCCATGCAACCTGAGACAAAACCGAAGAATTTTCCGGCGCAGCTCTTTTTTCGCCGGCGGTTTTCCTATAATCCCTGCAACGAACTTCGTCTGCCGCTGGGGAAGATGAGCCTTCACCGCGACTGGCTGCATACCGACGGGCGGGGAGAGCCTTATCCCGAGCTTGCCCGCAGAGGCAGTGTGGAGGAACGCGTCGGCGGGGAGATCTACCGGGCGGAGAGCACGGAGAGGGGTTCTGTTACCCGTCTGATCGGCCGCTTTTTTCCCTATGCCACCTATGAGCTGACCGTCGACCGCATCGATGATGGCTGCACCGCGGGCTTTACCTTCCGGACGGAGGGCGGCGCGGAGGCGCGCATCGGCCTTCGCCGCTGCGGGGAGAAATTTTTGCTCTGCCGCGAGACGCACGTAAACGGCGCGCCGGCGGATGCGCAGACCGTGGCGGAGATCCCGGCGGAGCAGGGGCTTCGCCTGCAGATCACCTGGCAGGTCGCGGATGCCTTTGTCACCCTGATCGGTGCGGAGCGGCGGCAGCTTCCCGTGCTGCGTTTTCCGGAATTTGGCGATATGAATCTGGAATCTGTCTTTTCCGCCGCCACGGCGGGACTCTGGGCGGAGCTTTCCGCCGGTGCCGTGGAGGTGCGGGAGGTGGAATCCTGTCTGGACGGCGGTATCTGCCAGGCCGATCCGCGCCCCGTGCGCTATGAGGACGGAACGCCGCTCATGGAAAACGGACGGCTTTTCATCACCTGGAGTGTTCGCGCAGGTGTCGGCGGTTTCCAGAGCGTGGTCTCCTGGACGCCGGGACTGTGTGACTTCCGCATGGAGGGTGCCCTCTTTTTTGATTATGGCGACGGCCGCTGGCAGAACGACGTGGCCACCAGCCTTATTTTTGACCGAAACCGCGGAACGTGGCTTCTGTGGGCCTGTGCCTTCCACGGGGGACACTATCTGCAGCACGCGGAGCTCCATACCGATCCGCGCTTTGGCATCCACGTCATCGACACGGAGCGTATGCCCACGGAATCGGGCGTTCCCGGTGAGGCGGCACTCTCGGATGTGCGGTTGTGGCTTGGCAAATACGGGGATGAGGACCCCGATATGATCTACGATAAGGAAACGGGTCTGTGGCATATGTCCATCTGCCGCGTCAGCTGCGTGGAGGGCAGAGACACCTATACCTATTACCTCTTTACCTCCAAAGAGCCCTTCTCCGCCTACACCTTTGCCGGCAAGGTGGAAGATCACGGTGTCACCGGCGGAACGCTGCTCTCCGTTGGCGGAAGAAAATATATCATTTACGGCCGCCGCTTCGATGCCCGGGCGGAATATGCCTGCGTGGATCTCGCGGATCTTGAACATCCGGAGCGCCTCTCCTGCGATTATGACGACGGCGGCTTCCGCGGCTGGGGCACGGTCATCCCCGTCCCCTGCGGAAACCGCACCCGCTGGGTGTGGCTGACCTTCGACCGCGACCTCGGATATAAGGAAGACAACTGGAGCTACGGAAATCTCTACGTCTACGATGCACAGTAAAAAGATCCCGGCCAAGGTCGGGAACTGTAAAACCCTTTCCGTCCCGGCAGATCATTCTGCCGGGACTTTGCTTGTTTCCATAATAGCAGCGTGATATAATGGATGTAACCGTTCGAAAAAAAGGAATTTGTATAATCGTTCGTACCGCACCAAAGGCCCCCTCTGACGAGGGGGCTGGCAAAAATCTTTGATTTTTGACTGGGAGAGAGAAAAACTACCCCTCAGTCACGCTGTTCGCGTGACAGCTCCCCTGACAAGGGGAGCCTTAGATGCTTTCGAGCCGGTACAACGAACTTGAATTTGACAAAGGAGGCTATTTCTGTGAAAAAGAAAATGTTTATTTTCATTATACCGCTAATGATTATTGTAACAGTGATTTGTTCATGGGCGTACGCTAATACAGGTCTAAAAAGATTTGAAAAAGAAGTTTCTAAAATCACGCTGCCAGAAAATGTTGAAGTAATTGCAAAGAAAAGCGGAATAGGAGATTCTGGCGGAAACGGTGATCAATCAACATATCGTGTGGTTTTAGCAGTAAAGACAAAAATGTCCTTAGAGGAACTAAATCAAGAATTCGAAAATCGGAAAATGACATTTTCTTCCCATGTTGCAGGCAGCAATAAACCCATTTGTTATATCACTCTTTGCAAAGAAAATATATTCAAATCAGACAGGAAGTTCGAATTGACCTTTGACGAATTCGAATGTGTTAAAGAATTTGACGGTTATTACTATATAGAATTTATCAAATAATTTAAAGCACAAATTCCAATTTGTAAAATAGAAGTCCGCACGGCCATGCACGGTTCTGTGTCGTCTTGCCTCTCCCTATGGGAGAGGTGGCCGAGCAAAGCGAGGACGGAGAGGGATCTTTAAATAAAAAAGCCGTCCCTCTCTCAGTTGTCTGCGGTGACAGCTCACCCGTTGGGAGAGCCAAGGGATGCCGCCGGAAAATGGATATAAAAAACGGAGCGTATCGATGCCGATGCGCTCCGTTAACGTTTTACAGAAGTGCCAGAAGCTCTTCCGGGCTTGCGGTGCCCGTCTCACCGATCTTGCGGATGGTGACGGAGGCAACCATATTGCCGAGGGCAGCGGCCTCGGCGGGGCTTGCGCCGAGGGCGAGGGCCAGGGTGATGCCGGCGGAGGCGGAATCGCCTGCGCCGCAAAAATCAAAGGGGCCTTCGCAGACCGCCGTGGGAACGTGCTCCGGCTCGCCCCGGTCAAAGACCAGCATGCCGTCGCCGCCAAGGGTGACGAAAACGGGGCGGCCCTGCTTTTCGGCAAGCTTTCTGCCGGCGGCGGAAACCTCCTCCGGTGTCGGATCGGTATTTTCGGGGTCGAAGATGCGCACGGCCTCAAAGTTGTTGCACTTGATAACGCATTC
>JAFYLV010000011.1 GCA_017556885.1 Clostridia bacterium
CACCGTCCGCCGTATCTCCTATGGTATCGGTGTCGAGAGAACCTTCCCGGTCAACTCTCCCTCCATTGCCAGCATCGAGATCGTTCGCAAGGGTAAAGTCAGACGTGCAAAGCTCTACTACCTCCGCGACCGTTACGGCAAGGCTGCCCGCCTCAAGGAATCCCTTTGATTCGGGAAGACCAAAACGTGAACCTAAAAACCCCTCCGACACTTGTCGGAGGGGTTTTTGCATATCTTTTTTATCCGAGCACCGTGCACAACAAAGGAATGGTGGCAAAGGAAAGAAGCGTGGTTACAAACACGCCGATGGAGGCGGTCTTTTCGTCTCCGCCATATTCCTGAGAAAG
This sequence comes from Clostridia bacterium, assembly GCA_017556885.1. Lineage (GTDB taxonomy): Bacteria > Bacillota > Clostridia > Oscillospirales > QAMX01 > RGIG1911. Next base: position 348 of record JAFYLV010000011.1, read on the forward strand.
AATGACGGCAAATACGGCGCAGGGCATACCGGCAATAACCGTGCAGACACCGCGGGCCATGGCGCTCATAGGTAGGAAGCTGACCACACCAAAGACGATGGCGGGCAGGATGAGCAGCCGCACGGCGGCAAGGATATAGATCTTCCAGTTGAGGAAAAGATCGCGGATATTGACGCCGGCAAGCACCGTGCCGATAACGATCATCGACAGAGGGATCGTGGTGTTGCCCAACTGATGGAGTGTGTCATAGATAAATCCCTCGTAGAGGAACTTGTAGACCGGCTCGGGGAAGATGGGAGAAATGAGGAAGATAAAGAGTCCGAGAAATGCGCTGACGGAGCCGGGAGCCAGCAGAAGCTTCCATCGGAAGCCGGTCTCCTTGCCGCGCCTCAGCAGCCAGACGCCAAGGGTGTAACCGAGGGCATTGAAGGGAATGTTAAAGAAAACGGCAAGGAAGATGGCATCCTGTGCGGCGTGAGGATAAATGGCGGTGAGAACGGGATAGGCCATAAAGGCGGCATTGGAGAAGACGATCATGAAGCGGAATACGCCCTCGTATTTCAGATCGACCCGGCAGAGCTTGACGAAAAGAATGCCGACAAAGAAGGTGAGGACGTAATAGAAGGCGGAAACGCCAAGCATCATGGAACCGGCTTTGAGATCCTCTGTGGAAAAACGGCGCATAAAGGTAGAAACGTACAGCGCGGGCATGGTTACGTTGGAAATAAAAGAGGAGAGCTTCGGTCCGACAGAGCCGTCGATAAAGCGAAGGCGCTGAGCACCGAAGCCAATCAGGATCAGGAGCAGCAGCAAAAGCAGCTGATTTGTGATTTCAACAGACATGGTACGACCTCGCAGATTTTGAATGGTAATATTATAAGCCTGTGGCTGTAAAATTGCAATCTTTATTGAAAAGATGCCCGGATTTTGCTATCATTAGAAAAAACGTAGAAGTGAAGGTATGGCCGATATGAAGATCGTGGTTGCGATGGACAGTTTTAAGGGAAGTGTAACCTCTCTGCAGGCGGGAGATGCCGTGGCGGAGGGATTGCGTCGGGCGGATCCTTCTGTCGATGTTACGGTACTCGGTCTTGCTGACGGAGGCGAGGGAACGGCAGAACTCGTAACCCTTGCGATGGGCGGAGAGATGCATGAAACAAAGGTTACGGGCCCTCTCGGTGAAACGGTTTCTGCGCGGTGGGGATATGTTGCGGAGAAAAATCTTGCCATTATCGAGATGGCGGAGGCAGCGGGTCTTCCTCTCGTGCCGGAACATCTTCGGGATCCTCGCATAACGACGACATACGGTGTCGGGGAACTGATGCTCGTAGCCCTTGAGCTTGGCTGCAAGGAGATGCTTCTCTGCCTTGGCGGAAGTGCCACGAACGACGGAGCACTGGGGGCACTTACTGCCCTCGGAGCAAAATTTTATGATGCAAATAACAAATTGCTGGGCATAACGGGTGCGGATATGTGCCGGGTGTCAAGTGCGGATCTTTCCGGACTGGATTCCCGATTGCAGGAAACATGCATTCGGATCGCTTGCGATGTGACCAATCCACTCTGCGGGGAACTGGGCGCAGCGGCGGTATTTGGACCGCAAAAGGGTGCGGACAAGTTGGCGGTTTTGGAACTGGACGGGGGACTCTCGCGATTTGCGGATGCGATTTCTGTCGCAGTTGGTCGCGATCTTCGGAATGTACCCGGTGCCGGTGCCGCAGGCGGTATGGCCTTCGGCCTGATGAGCGTGCTCTCTGCCGAACCGCAGATGGGGGCACAACTCGTGTTATCCTCGCAGAACGCGGAAGCTGCGCTTTGCGGCGCGGTGCTTGCCATTACCGGTGAAGGAAGATGTGACGGTCAGACTGCCGCGGGCAAAGGGCCGGCTGCTTTCTGCCGGATGGCAAAGAATGCGGGTGCTGTGTCGGTAGCTCTCTGCGGGAGCATTGGATCCGGTGCGGATAATTCTTCTGCAGATGCACTTTTCTGTATCCAGCAAGGCGCGCTGAGCCTTGCGGAAGCCATGGAGCCGGAGACGGCTGCGCGGAATCTTGCGAAGACTGCGGAACAGGTACTGCGGTTGTATCTTTCACAGAAGAGGGAGACAAAATAAAGTGGATAAAATCTGGTTGGAAATGTATGAGGCCGCGAAAGCGGTACTCCACGCAAGACAGGTATCGGAATATCTTTCCTGCGGGGAGGTTTCTGCCGCCGTGCGGTCCAAATCCGGCAAAATCTATACGGGTGTATGCATTGACACCTGCTGCGGTCTTGGTGTTTGTGCGGAACGAAACGCCATTTTTAATATGATCACGAATGGCGAGCATGAATTTGATCGAGTTCTCTGTGTCATGCCGGACGGTTCCTCCGGCGCGCCCTGCGGCGCCTGCCGCGAGCTGATGGTGCAGCTGATGGCCGGGAAATATCACGACGTTGAAATCATGGCGGATATAAAGACCGGACGGACGGTAAAGCTTGGCGAGATCACGCCCGAATGGTGGATCAAGTAAACCGGTTACCTTTATTCTTTTGATGTTTGCTTTTGAAAACTGGGGATCACTAAAAAACGGCCTGTGAAAGCTCACAGGCCGTTTTTGTGCGTTTGAATGGAATCAGCTCAGCAGGCTGAGGATAAATGCGTTGAGCAGGAAGACGATGGCGACGATGGAAGTGATCTTGGAAAGGCGCTCGTCCCATGCGGTGGACTTGTTCTTGTCACCGATGAGGGAATCGGCGGCGCCGGTGATGGAGCCGAGACGCTCGCTCTTGCCGCTCTGGAAAATGATGGTGCCTACGAGGAAGACGGAGAGAATGACCTCGAGGATAGCAAGAATAAGAACAACGGTATTCATATCGGTCGGATCCTTTCTGTAGAATGATAACCTTTAGTGAACGATGAGGGTGGTTCCGTCCATCTCGGCGGGCTTGGCGAGGCCGAGCAGGTCGAGAATGGTGGGGGCAATATCGCAGAGCTTGCCGGAACGGAGGGCAACATCGGCACCGGTGACCACAAAGGGAACTGGATTGAGGGTGTGGGCGGTGAGGGGAGAGACCCCGTCAGCCTCCAGCATCTCATCAGCGTTACCGTGGTCGGCAGTGATCAGGCAGATGCCCGCAGCGGCGGAAACGGCCTCAACGATGCGGCCGACACACTCGTCAACGGTCTCAACGGCGCGGACAGCGGCGTTAAAGATTCCGGTGTGTCCGACCATGTCGCAGTTGGCGAGGTTTGCGATGATGCAGTCGTACTCCTGGGAGGCAATGCGGCGGCAGACCTCGTCGGTCACCTCCACGGCGCTCATCTCGGGCTGCAGGTCGTAGGTCGCAACCTTGGGAGAGGGGATCAGAACGCGGTCCTCACCGGGGAAGACCTGCTCCACACCGCCGTTGAAGAAGAAGGTGACGTGGGCGTACTTCTCCGTCTCGGCGATGCGCAGCTGGCGCATGCCGCAGGCGGCAACATACTCACCGAGGGTGTTCTTCAGATCCTGGGGCTTGAAGGCGACATCTACATTGGGCATCGTGGCATCATACTGGGTAAAGCACACGAAGTGGGGAAGCACTGCGCCGCCCTTGCGCTCGAAACCGTCAAAGTCGGGATCGACCAGAGTACGGGTGATCTCACGGGCACGGTCGGGACGGAAGTTAAAGAAGATGACGGAGTCATCGGAAGTGATACCGGCATCGTTTGCGCAGACGGTGGGTTCGACGAACTCATCGGTAACATCGGAGGCATAGGAAGCAGCCATGGCAGCCACGGGATCCTCGTTGAAGTCACCCTGACCGAGCACGATGGCTTCGTAGGCGCGGGAAACGCGCTCCCAGCGCTTGTCGCGGTCCATGGCGTAGTAACGGCCCATGAGGGTGGCAACGGTAGCGCCGTACTCACCGCACTTTTCCACCAGCTCGGCAACGAAGTCCTTGCCGGAGGTGGGGGAGACATCACGGCCGTCAAGGAAGCAGTGCACGTAGACGCGGGAAAGACCCTTGTCGTGTGCCATCTTCAGCAGGGCATAGAGGTGACCGTTGTGGCTGTGAACACCGCCGTCGGAAAGAAGGCCCATCAGATGGAGGGCGGAATTCTTTTCAAGGCAGTTGTCCATCGCTGCGACCAGAGCGGGGTTCTCAAAGAACACACCGTCGGCGATCTCCTTGGTGATGCGGGTCAGCTCCTGGTAGACCACGCGGCCGGCACCGATGTTGGTGTGACCGACTTCGGAGTTGCCCATCTGACCCTCGGGAAGACCAACGTCCATGCCGGAGGCACCGAGGCTGGTTTTGGGGGAGGCAGCGAAAATGCGGTCAATGTTCGGCGTGTTTGCGGCGTGGATGGCATTGCCCATCTCGGAGTTGTTGATGCCGAAGCCGTCTAAGATCAATAATACGATGGGATTTTTCAAAGGTTAACTCACCTTTCTTTTGCCTTTGCAGGCATGATAATTACTGATTTGCAGCGTGAACGATCTCGGAGAAGTCGGAAGCCTTCAGGGAAGCGCCGCCGATGAGCCCGCCGTCGACGTCGGGCTTGGAAAGCAGCTCAGCAGCGTTGGAGGCCTTCATGGAGCCGCCGTAGAGGATGGAAACGGCACGGGCGACACGGGCACCGTACTTGCTGCGGACGAAGGCGCGGATGAGGTTGCAGATCTCCTCAGCCTGATCGGAGGTGGCAGTCTTGCCGGTACCGATAGCCCAGATGGGCTCGTAGGCGATGACGATCTTCTTCATAGCAGCGGCATCAACATCGCGGAGGGCGATCTTGAGCTGGGTGGTGATGACTTCGCTGGTGATGTCAGCCTCGCGCTCCTCAAGGCTCTCGCCGACGCAGAGGATGGGACGGAGACCTGCGGCACCGGCAGCACGGATCTTCTTGTTGACGGTCTCGTTGGTCTCGCCGAAGTACTGGCGGCGCTCACTGTGGCCGAGGATGACATACTTGACACCCAGGGAGGTCAGCATCTCGGCGGAAACCTCACCGGTGTAAGCGCCGGAAGCCTCGTAGTGCATGTTCTGAGCACCGACGGAGATGCGGCAGCCGCGGACAGCCTTGATGGCATTGGGAAGGTCAACAAAGGGAACGCAGACAACGGTCTCACACCACTTGGTGCGCTGCACGAGGGGACGGAGCTCGTTGATAAGGGCGCGGGTCTCGGCGGGGGTCTTGTTCATCTTCCAGTTGCCGGCGATGATAGTCTTGCGATAGGCACGGTTCATGAGAGGGTTCTCCTTTTAATATGTAAAGAAAAATAGTTTACGTAATTTGACCGGCGGGCGGAGCCTTTTGCAGTACTCCGCCGCGCCGGGAAAGAGACGTGCGTTTGGACTTGATTACTTGTCCAGCAGGCAGGCGCTGCCGGGCAGCTCGAGGCCCTCGAGGAACTCCAGGGAAGCGCCGCCGCCGGTGGAGATGTGGGTGATGCGGTCGGCATAGCCGCTGCTCTTCACGGCGGACACGCTGTCGCCGCCGCCCACGATGGTGGTACCGTTCAC
>JAFYLV010000061.1 GCA_017556885.1 Clostridia bacterium
GACTGCTACACCCAGATGTGGGAGGGTGATTCCGGCTACGGCGTTTATTTCAACAACCTTCGCGAGATGCGGGATGCCGCCCGGCGTCATAACATTCCCTTCTGCAACACACTGCTCTGCACCGGACATTATAACTACGCCTGCCCCGACCGCGATGACATTCGCTGGCAGATCTCCACCACTGCCGCCCTTGGTGCCAAGGCGCTGACCTACTTCTATCCGGTGGGCATCGGCTCCGGAGACAACTACCGTGAATTTCCCATCAATGCCTTCAAGGAGCGCAGCGCAAGCTACAACGCCCTTTCCGAAGAAAACCGTCTCTTCCTTGCCCGCCATGCCGAGCTGCTGCTGCGCCTGGACTGCGAGAAGAGCGAATTCACCAAGAAAGCCTATGGCGGACTCTCCCTCTTCGCGCCGGATGACGGCCTCACGGCGGTCTACAACGCAAAGGAGTTGAACATGCTCGTTTCCACCTTCCGGGATGCCGACGGCTGCCGCTACCGCGCAGTGGTCAACATGGACCGGGAGAAAAATATCGAGGCAAAGCTTTCCTTTGCCCCGGGCATCCGCGTTTCCCGCCTGCATTGGGGCAAGACCTGGGTGGACTGCTCCGGCAACCGGGATGCCGTCGGCGCCCGGTCTCTGGACGGCGCATCTGTCTCCATGTGGCTCGCTCCGGGGCAGCTGGAGATCTTCCGCGAGGAATAAGCTTCCATCGCTACAAAAGAAGCCCAGTGGATTAGGCGGGCATCCGTAAAACAGTTAATCGTCCCTACGATCTTTTCGTAGGGACGATTTTTGTCATCATGCAGCAACACCCAAGGCTCCCCTTGTCAGGGGAGCTGTCAGCGTCAGCTGACTGAGGGGTAGTATTCTCTCCCTCCGCCACTTCGTGGCACCTCCCTCATCAGAGGAAGGCTTTGGTGCGGTGCAAACAAACCTGTTAGACAAATTCAAGTTTGTCTAATTGTTTCGTCCATTTTATCATATTGCTGAAAGATATACCCAAACAGTCCCGACAGACCGTCTGTCGGGACTGAAACGGTTTTCGGAGCACTGACCGTTTCACCGGAATCTTTCTTTTTATTTGCTCACCACAAAGATCGCCCGCAGGGCGGGAACGGTGATCTCCGTTCCATTCTTGACGGGCATCACCGATCCGTCGGATGGATTCCATATTTCTCCGTCCGGTCCGCAGTAGTGGAGGGTGACGGCATGTCGCTCCTTATTTACAAGCATGCGGATGACCGTATCTTCCCGCACGAAGCGGCCGCGCAGAACCGTTCCGCCGACGGAAGGCTCGGGGAAATCGGCATCCCCGGAAACGAGAGACGCGATCTCCTCCACCGTCGCAAACTCCGCCTGCAGCTCAAGCCGTATGCCATCCTCGGCGGCATAACGGGGGCCTTTTCCCATATAGCGGACGGTCACACCGGCCGCCGCAAGCTCTGCAAGGATCTCCATCGCCTCCCGATACATCACGAAGACCGACGGCACAAAGATCTGCTCCACGGGATTTCCTGAGATGGAAGCAACCCCCGTCTCGCGCAGGGTCGACCGGGCTTCGCGCAGATCTGCAAGATCAATATAATAGAAGTCCCGACCGGCATCGTACACGGCATCGGCAAGCGCGTTCACGGCTTCATCGGTGGTATTGTCACCGGTGCGGAAGCCGCCTTCATGGCTCGGCCGGTGCTTTGCCTGGGCATCCTCCATGGGGAAATAGATAAAGGTTCCGCACCGGTTCTGCAGCCCATCCAGCACAAGTCCCATGCGTCCGACATATTCGTTGAACCAGTTGGACTGTGCCTGATCGGTATAGCCGCTGATTTGGATCCGGCCTTCCCTCCAGCCGGTATAATCGGCGGCAAAATAGGAATGGGTGTTCCGGACACCGCCAAGGTACAGAAGTCCCATCACACAGGACATATTATCCAGTGGCGCTTTTTTAAAGGCTTCCACGTTATCAAAGGGGCAGATTTCCACCATCATGCCGTTGGAGTTCTTTTTGCGGACCGCCATCTGGGCAAATTTTGTGGTGGTGTATTTAAAGCCCTCCGGGTAACAGGGCAGCACGTCGATACCGGGATAGGATGCCGCGGCGAGTACGCGAATATAGTTTCCGTACTGTTTGACATGCTGATTCATGCGCTCCTCCAGCAGATAATGGCCGGAGAAGGCACCGCCGTGGCTCTCGCACCAGGCGGAAAGCTGCGCCGTCCAGGCCTCCGCAATGAGCTTTCCTACCAGTTCGTAGAAGCGTACGCGCACGGGATAGGCCTCTGTCCGTCCCTCAAAGATAAGGGGAAGCTTCGGAAGCAGGCTTTCGCCGTATTCCGCCTCATAGGCTTCAAAAAGCCCGTCCACCCAGGGAGCAAGGGCGTGGGGCCATACTTCATATTCCCGCACATAGGTCACGTGCAGGCTGGGCTCATCGGTAAAAACACCTTCTGCGCGGGCATAGGCATCGGGGATACGGGCAACGATGGGCTCAAAGCAGCAATCGATAAAGCGGCGCACGGCGCGCTTATCCATAATATTGATGTTTTTCAGGAAGGAACTGACGTTATGGGTGGCATGGCTTCCCTCATGGGCATCCTTGGTGCAGAAAACGTAGAGGATCTCCTTCTCTCCGAGGTCGCACTCCACCTCCGTATCTGTGAAGGGGACCGCCGTCATGCAGTCGTAGCGAACAAAACTTTCATGCAGTCCCGGTGTTTCCACGGGATACTTGGCCGCCCAGACAATGCGGTCGGACTGATCGTCCAGCCGGAAATGGGCGTGCTCCGGCACATAAGCCATACGGCGGTGGGCATAAAAACCCTTTGCGGCAAGCTCCGGATGCCCCTCAAGGGTCAGGCCTCCGCCCCGTCCGCTGGGATAGCCCGCCTCGTCGTAGATCCAGTAGGACAGTCCCGCTGCATCCAGATCCCGCAGGATCGTATCAAAGCGCTCCAGATTGGAGTTGTTGGACGTAAATCCGTCGGCACGGGGCACGTTGGTCACAACACCGCCAAAGCCATAATCACGGATGGCCTCCATCTGCAGCCGCTGATCCTCGATCCATTCATGGACCATGGGATTGACTCGGTACTTGCGCGGCGGATTCTGAAATGCGGTTTTATCGATCATATCACACCTCCGTTTTTCTTTCAGTATACGAAAATTTCGTTTCTCGGTCAAGCCCTTTCGGGGCGTTTCGCAGCATTCTTTTTTCTCTGTGCAAATAGCCGAAGTCTTTCCGCAATTTTTTACATTTTTCTGTTTCTTTCCTATTTACTATTAGGAAACTTTGTGTTAAGATTTATTATGCAAATTTTGGGTTTTCGAAAGGAAGTTCACTATGTCTGTGCTCGCTCTTCTCATTGTGGCTGCACTGCTTGCTCTGAGCTTCGCCGCCCTCAACTTCTTCTCCGTGAAGAAGATGGAGGAAGGCTCTCCGAGAATGCAGCAGATCGCCGCCGCCATCCGCGTCGGTGCAGGCGCCTTTATCTCCTATGAGTATAAGGTCCTCGCCATCGTCATCGTCATCGTTGCGATCGTTCTCTCCGTCCTGCTCTCCTGGCATGCCGGTGTGGCTCTGCTCCTCGGCGCCGTTATGAGCGCATGCGCCGGTTTTGTCGGCATGAAGATCGCCACCTACGCCAACGTCCGCGTCTCCAACGAGGCCAACAAGACCCGCGACATCGGCAAGACCCTGAAGGTCGCCTTCAAGGGCGGCTCCGTTATGGGCCTTTGCGTCGGCGGTTTTGCTCTGCTCGGTCTGTTCCTCGTTTACCTCATCTTCGGCATCGGTCTGAAGCAGCTGGGTGAGGGTCAGCTGACCTCCGTCACCAACTTCCTCGGCATTTCCTTCCTGCCCTTTGCCAACACCCGTGCCGGTTACGCTCTGGGCTGCTCCATCGGTGCTATGTTCAACCGTCTCGGCGGCGGTATCTACACCAAGGCTGCCGACATGGGTGCTGACCTCGTCGGTAAGACC
>JAFYLV010000062.1 GCA_017556885.1 Clostridia bacterium
CACGGCGAGATATCTGCAGGCAAACCATGCGGGCCAGCGGCTCTACGTCTGCGGAACGGCATCTCTCAAGGAGGAGCTTTCCCGCGCGGGCTTTGCCCTGACGGAGTCGGTGGAGGACACCGACTGCATCGTTATGGGCTTTGATACCGAGCTGAACTTTAAAAAGCTGCACGATATTTCCTACATGCTCTGTACCCGCCCGGGGATCCCCTATATCGCCACCAACCCCGACTATGTCTGTCCCACGGAGTTTGGCAGTGTGCCGGACTGCGGCAGTGTTTGCGATATGCTCTACAATGTGGCAAAGCGTCGCCCCGTGGTCATCGGAAAGCCCGAGCCCCGCATGCCGGAGATTGCCATGGAAATGACGGGTTATACGAAAGAGGAGACTGCCGTTATCGGTGACCGCATCTATACCGATGTTAAGAGCGGTCTGCGTGCCGGATGTCTTGCGGTGCTGGTTATGAGCGGCGAGACGGACGAGGAGATCCTCGCGGCCTCCTTTGAAAAGCCCGATCTGGTGCTGGCGGATGCATCTCTCATCCTTCCGGATCTGAAAGAAGCCGAGTAATGTCCGAAATTGAGAAGCTGCTTGCCGGGCGCAAAAACTGCGCCTGCGGACGGGCGCATGCATGCCCTGTAAAGCAGGTGTACATCGGCCGAGATACGGTCGGGAAGCTGCCGGAACTGACGGAAGGATTTGAACATATCCTGTTGGTAGCCGATGCAAATACCTGGCGAGTTGCCGGTTTGCAGGCGGCAGAGGTACTGGGCGCACGCATATGTGCCCGGTGTGTGTTCAAAACAGACGGCGTGCTCATCCCCGATGAGGATGCCGTAAGAAAGGTGACGGAATCCGTCCCGGAAAACTGCGATCTGATCCTTGGTGTTGGCTCCGGCGTGATCAACGATCTTTGTAAGTATGTCAGCCATTCCTGCGGATTGCCGTATGATATTTTTGCCACCGCACCCTCTATGGACGGCTTTGTGTCCGTGGGCGCGGCGTTGATTCTGCAGGGCATGAAGGTGACGCTGGATGCCCGTCCGCCCCGCAGCGTTTATGCGGATACGCGGGTGCTGGCGGCATCGCCCTTGCGGATGCGGCAGGCCGGTTGGGGCGATATTATCGGAAAATATTCCTGCCTTAACGACTGGCGGCTTTCCGCCGCGCTGCTGGGTGAATATTTCTGCCCGGAGGTTTGCGCGCTTATGCAGTCGGCGGTGGATCGGGTTCGTCCGCTCACCGCGGGTGTGTGCAGCGGAGATGAGGCATCCGTCGCGGCGCTTATGGAGGCGCTGGTCATCGCCGGTATTGCCATGAGCTGGGTGGGAAATTCCCGCCCGGCCTCGGGAAGCGAGCATCACCTGTCCCACTATTTTGAGATTACAGGCATTCTCCGCGGAAAAGACTATCTGCCTCACGGTATTGATGTGTTGTGCTCGTCCGTGCTTACAGCGAAGCTTCGGGAGCATATGTGCGCCTCTGTTCCACGGAAAGCAGAACTTCCGGACTGGCGCAGTGATATCCGCCGCATCTACGGAACCTCTGCGGAGGGGATTATTGCTCTGCAGGAAAAGACCGGGTTTTACGGTAGCACAGTGGATTTTCCCGCAGACTGGGAACCCATCCGAGATATCCTCGCAAGCGCCCCCGGAGAAAAAGAAATGCGGGAGCTTGTGGAAGAAGTCGGCCTGTCAATGCCTGCGTTTGAGGAACTCTACGGAGCGGATCAAATCTCCGACGGTATCCTGTATGCAAAGGACCTGAAGGACCGATACACCTGCCTCTGGCTGTGGTATAAATATTTTGCATAAGAAAACTGCCCGGCCTTGAAAACCGGGCAGTTTTTATGTGTGTTTGTAAGGCGATCAACCGAAGATGGAGAAGGCTACAAAGAGGGTGGACAGAAGGGATGCAACCAGAGAAACAACGGTGATCTGGGTGTTGATGGAGGGACCGGCGGTATCCTTGTAGGGATCGCCGACGGTGTCGCCGATGACGGCAGCCTTATGAGCCTCGCTGCCCTTGCCACCCTCGTTGCCGGACTCGACGTACTTCTTGGAATTATCCCAGAGGCCGCCGGCGTTGGACATGAAGAGGGAGAGAAGCAGACCGGAAACAATGTTACCGACGAGGAAGCCGCCCACGGCAGCAGGACCGCCGATGAAGCCGACGAGGATGGTAGCGACGATCGCCACACCGCCTGCGGGCAGAAGCTCACGAAGAGCGCCGGTGGTGGCAATATCGATGCACTTATCATACTCGGGCTTGGTGGTGCCCTCGCGGAGGCCGACGATGGTATTGAACTGACGGTGGATCTCAGCGACCATGCGCTGCGCGTTCTTGTCAACGCCGAGGATGAGCAGGGCGGAGAAGACGGCGGGGATGGCGGCACCGACCAGAATTCCGAAGAACACGGTGGGATCCATGATGTCAAAGCCGGTGATGGGAGCCTTGCCGGCAGCCTCAAGAGCAACGTTGACCTCGCTCATAAAGGCACCGAGAAGGGAGATACCGGTCAGACCGGCGGCGCCGATGGAGAAGCCCTTGGTGACGGCCTTAACGGTGTTACCGGCGGAGTCGAGCTCGTCGGCGACGGCAATGGTGTCCTCGCCGAGACCGCCCATTTCGGCAAGGCCGCGGGCGTTGTCAACGATGGGGCCGTAGGCATCGTTGGAGATGACCATGGCAACGGTGGAAAGCATACCGACGGCAGCCATAGCAATGCCGAAGAGGGCATAACCCTCGCCCATGGGAGCGCAGAGCTTATAGGCGATGAGGGCGGAGATGGCAATACCGATCATAGCGGGGAGAGCGGAAAGGAAGCCGTAGGCCGTACCGGAAAGGATGGTGAAGGCAGGGCCGGAGGCGGAAGCGTGGGCGCACTTTTTAACGATGGGCTTAGAGTCGTCGGTGAAGTAGTCGGTAGCAATACCGATAATGGTGCCGACGAGAAGACCGGTGGTGGAAGCGCCCCAGATGCGCCAGGAGAAGCCGTCAATGAGAACGGTGGCGAGGGCGGAGAGCACCAGGAAGATACCGGTGGTGACATAGGTGGAGGAGTTCAGAGCCTTGGTGGGGCTGCCGTTCTTTCCGATGCGGGCAGTGGCAATACCGATGATGGAGGAGAGAAGGCCCAGTAGGGAATAGCAGAAGACCATGGCAACGTTGGCAAAATCGCCGGCGAGGCTCTGCGCGATAACGAGAGCGGAGACGATGGAAGCAACGTTGGAGTCAAAGAGGTCAGCGCCCATACCGGCAACGTCACCGACGTTGTCGCCGACGTTGTCGGCGATGACGGCGGGGTTGCGGGGGTCATCCTCGGGAATACCGAGCTCGACCTTACCGGTGATATCGGCAGCAACGTCAGCAGTCTTGGTAAAGATACCGCCGCCGGCCTTTGCAAAGAGGGCGAGGGAGCTGGCACCGAAGGAGAAGCCGAGCAGGATGGAGGCATCGCCGACGATCCACAGAACGGTGGTCACGCCGAGCAGAGC
>JAFYLV010000063.1 GCA_017556885.1 Clostridia bacterium
GATGGCAGAACTTGAATATTTGGTAGACGGTGCGCAGACAAGTTTCGAATACAAATATACCACTACGGTTGACTTTCGGTGCGATTTATGATATTATACCAAGTATGCAAAATAGGAGGTCCACGCAATGACTCAATACCTTTATACTATCCCCGTTCTTCTTATGATGCTTTTGTGCATGCTCTTTTTAACTGTTACAAATGAGTTTATATTAGCTACACATAAAAAAGGTTTTTTTATTGCTTTTTTAGGCGAGTTTTTCATAACCATATGTGAAGTTTTATCCATTTTTTTAAATAGTTCCGCAATAGCATTTAAGCCAATCCACTTTTTATCAAATTATATAGGCTTTCTTCTTACTCCAATTTTAATCATTCTTTTTGCAACTTCAATAGGCAACTTCTGTCACTTTAAAGGTGCTATTATCGGTATCATTGCTTATTTTATCTTGTTCAACTGTCTGGTTGTGACAAAACAACTGTTTTTCATAGATGCTCAAAATAATTATCATCGTGGATTGTTGTTTCCTATATATGTTATCTCGTATTTTCTTGCAGTTATATACTTGCTCTACGAAACGCTCAGATATTCGCGTAAAGGCTTTTTACAACATAAAATCTTCGCCTATCTTTTAAGCTTTTTCTTTCTTGCATCAATTTCTATACAAGTCTTCGACCCCAAAGTTTATATGACAAGAATAACGGTTGTTATGAGCCTATGTGCTTATTACGCCTATAACATCGAGTTGGCAAATCTTTTTGACAAACTTACAGGTATTCTTAATCAAGGAACATATTTAAGAAAAGTAAAACACTTGAAAGAGGAACAAACTGTAATAATTTTAGATATTGACAACTTTAAAGGAATTAATGACAATTACGGTCATCAATTCGGTGATGAATGTCTAAGTAATATTTCTCGCACGATTAAATCGGTTTTTGGAAATTATGGCCAGTGCTACCGAATTGGCGGTGATGAGTTTGCGGTAATTTTAAGAAGATATCACAACGTGGAGGGTTTACTAAAGCGTTTTGAAATCGCCGTTGCCGATAACTTTAAAAACAAACCCTGCCAATTATCACTTTCACTTGGTTATTCCAAATACGAAAGCAATGATTCTTTTGAAGCCGTGATACAGCGTGCAGACTCTAATATGTATAAAGCAAAAAAGCAAAACAAGGCATTAGAAATAACGGCTCTCAAGACCAATTAACGATTATCAGGAATAATCTCCTTCCGTTATGAACTCTCGCATCAAAAATCGACAGGTTTCGACCTGTCGATTTTTTATCCACTGCAAAAGCAATGGTATATCATCACGCTTTTGCATATATACCATCAGCCGTAGGCTGTATTTTCTTTCGCAATAATGATATACAAAACTTCGTTTTGGTGATATGCAATTCCTTGCAGAATTGATGATATACAATGCTTCGCATTGATTTGCACGAGAGTTCGAATTCATGCACAAAACTGCAAATAATATCTTTTTCATAGTCAACTGCCAGAAAGAACAGATACTCACCTGAGTGTCTGTTCTTTTTTTGTTTCCGAAAGGAACAACCCTATCTTTCTGTTTCTATTGACATCAGTTCAAAATACTGTTACTATTCCATATAGAAATTCCCTTGATTACTTTTTCGCAAAACTCGCTATGCTTTAATCTTGTTCTTCATGGTTTACGGAGGTTTTTATGCTCTACGAGAAAAATCAAGCCGAAAGATCGCTTTCCGCCGAGCTTTTTGCAAATCCGACGGCAGAATACCGCGCCACCCCCTTCTGGGCGTGGAACTGCGAGCTTGACCGCGAGGAGCTGCTGCGGCAGATCGACATTTTTAAGGAAATGGGCTACGGCGGCTATCATATGCATGTCCGCTCCGGCCTTTCCACCCCCTATATGGGTGAGGAATTCATGGAGCTGATCCGCGCCTGTGTCGAACACGGCAAGGAAAAGGAAATGCTCTCCTGGCTCTACGATGAGGATCGCTGGCCTTCCGGCTTTGCCGGCGGCCTTGTCACACAGGATCCGCAATACCGCCAGCGCATGCTGGAATTTGTCACCGATCCGGCAGATATCGCAGGCGAAGATGCCCGGCTCCTTGCCCGGTATGACATTGGGCTTGATGACAACAAGTGTCTTGCCTCTTATCGCATTCTCCCCGAAAACGAAGATGCATCCGGCCTGCTTCGGTATGCTTTTTTGACCCGCGTCCGTCCGGGCCCCCGTTACAACAACCAGGGCTATGTGGATACCCTTAACCCCCGCGCCATCGAGAAATTCACCGAAGTCACCCACGATGTTTACGCCCGTGAGATCGGCACCGAATTCGGCGGCTCCGTTCCGGCGATTTTTACCGATGAACCGCAGTTTGCCTATAAGGGAACGCTGCCCTTTGCCGACAGCCCGGACAAGGTCGTTCTTCCCTGGACAGATGACCTGGAGGATACCTTCCGCGCCGCCTACGGTGAATCCCTTATTGCGCATCTGCCCGAGCTGTTCTGGGAGCTTCCCGAGGGCGCGGCATCTCTGACCCGTTACCGTTATCACGACCATGTGGCCGAGCGCTTTGCCGCAGCCTTTGCCGACACCTGCGGCAAATGGTGCGAGGAGCACGGCATTCTGCTGACCGGCCATATGATGAATGAGCCGACCCTCCGTTCGCAGACCGTCTCTCTCGGCGAGACCATGCGCTCCTACCGCGCCTTCGGTCTGCCGGGCATCGATATGCTCTGCAACCATTACGAATTCACCACCGCAAAGCAGTGCCAGTCCGCAGTCCGTCAGTACGGCCGCCCCGGCATGCTTTCCGAGCTGGATGGCGTTACCGGCTGGGATTTCGACTTCCGCGGTCACAAGCTGCACGGCGACTGGCAGACCGCTCTCGGTGTCACCGTGCGTGTCCCCCATCTGGCCTGGGGTTCCATGAAGGGCGAGGCCAAGCGCGACTATCCCGCCTCCATCTCCTATCAGTCCTCCTGGTGGCGCGAGTATTCCAGTATCGAAGATCACTTCGCCCGTGTTCACACGGCGCTCACCCGCGGAAAGCCCATGGTTCGCGTCGCGGTCGTGCATCCCGTCGAAAGCTACTGGCTGCACTGGGGACCCGCAGACCAGACTGCGGCCAAGCGCGACAAGCTGGAGCAGAATTTCCTGAACGTCACCGAGTGGCTTCTGAAGGGAAGCATCGATTTTGACTTTATCAGCGAATCCCTTCTCCCCGCCCAGAACGAATGCGGTGATGCGCCCCTCCGGGTGGGTGAGATGGCCTATGATGCCGTTATCATCCCCGAGTGCGAAACGCTGCGTTCCACCACGCTGGATCGCCTGGAGGCCTTCCGCAATGCCGGCGGCAAGCTGATTTTCATGGGTGACGCCCCCGGATATGTCGATGCCCAGCCCTCCGAACGGGCGTTCCACCTTTTCGAGAAATCTTCCTGCATTTCCTTTAACCGCAGTTCCCTTCTCTCTGCGCTGGAGCCCTTCCGCACGGTCGAGCTGCGCCGCGAGGACGGCCGCCGGACAAGCCGATATATCCACCAGCTTCGCCGCGATACCGACGGTGTTTGGCTCTTCATTGCCCAGGGCGAGGATGCCTTCAACAAGGACGTTCAGAACCACGAGCGCATCCGCATCACCCTCCGCGGCGAATTTACGCCAAAAAAATGGGATACCTCCAACGGCAGCGTCTGCCCGATCCCCTTCTCCTATCGCGACGGCTGCACCGTTATCTCCGCCGATCTTTACGACTACGACTCTCTCCTGTTATATCTTGCCGACGGAAAATCCGCGGATCCGATTGCGGAAGATGCCTCTCCCGCTCCCGCAGAGCTTCGCATCACCCCCACAGAAGTTCCCTATGAGCTGACGGAGCCCAACGTTCTCATGCTCGACCTCGCCCGGTGGAAGATCGACGATGGCGAGCTCCGGGATACCGAGGAGATCCTTCGCATCGATGCCCACGTCCGCGCCGCGCTCGGTTATCCGAAGGACAAGTCCGCGCAGCCCTGGGTCATTGAAAAGGTTCCTGCCGCACACAACGTGACCCTGGAATTCGATCTTTACAGTGACGTGGATTACGTCGGCGCCCAGCTTGCGCTGGAGGATGCCGATCTTGCAAAAATTTCTCTCAACGGCCAGCCCGTCACCTATACCGATTGCGGCTATTACACTGACCGTTCCATCCGCAGAACGTCCCTCCCCGTTATCAATCGCGGAACCAATCTTCTCCGGATCACCCTTCCCTTCGGTGAGCGGGACAATCTGGAGCGCGTGTATGTTCTGGGCGGCTTCGGCGTTCGTCTGATCGGTCGGAAGGCCGTACTGACCGAATCTGCCGAGATGCTGGCCTTCGACGACATCACACGGCAGGGACTTCCCTTCTACGGCGGTTCCGTGAAATATCATATGGATATTGAGTGTCCTGCGGACGGCGAATACAGCATCTGCATCCCCCATTACCGGGCGGCCACGGTCGCACTCTATGTTGACGGCAAGCGCAGCGGCTCGGTCATCTATCCGCCCTACCGCGCAGAGCTTGGATATCTCACCGCCGGGCATCACCGCATCACTGCCGAAGCATTCATTTCCCGCCATAACTGCTTCGGTCACATCCACTGCGCGAATGCCCGCCACAGTTGGATCGGTCCTGCCTGCTGGTTTACCAAAGGAAGTGCATGGACCTACGAATACCGCCTGCTTCCGGAAGGCATCATCTCCACACCCGAGATTTATAAGAAGCCTTAATTTCAGCACCGTAATTTTACAGCCCGCTCTTTTAAGATAAAGAGCGGGCTGTATGCTTTTTTTGCAAAATGCATCAAATACAATCAAAGCGTACCGGACCCGTCATCTGCGGTCAAACGTTTCTTTTCGTGATCGCACTGCACTTCCCGATTGCTAAACGCTCCTTTTCCATCAAACGTTCCCCGCTTCGGTTGTTTTTTCTGTCGAATTATGATAAAATTCCGTTATACTTTCTCATTATAGGATCGGTGATCGATATGAATAACAAAAAAGACAGCGGGCTGAACATCGGCGTCCGCTCCTATCTGACCTCGCTTGCCGTCATTTTCGTACTGATGGCTACGGCGTATATTCTGACGCTTATTATCCCCGGCGGTGCCTACGTTCGCACGGAGGACGCCGCCGGAAATCTCATCATCGATACCGAAGCCGGTTTTTCCGCCGTACAGGGCGGCCTCCCCGTATGGAAGTGGCTTCTTTCGCCCGTTCTGGTGCTTGGCGCCGCCGGCAGTGGAACGCTCATTGCCGTCATCGCATTTCTGCTCATCATCGGTGGTATTTTCACCGCGTTGGATGCCTCCGGCCTGATCAAATATATGCTTGATCGGCTGGTACTGCGCTTTTCTGCCGTCCGTTGGCGGCTGATGGCGCTGCTCGTCTTCTTTTTTATGGCCATCGGCTCCATGATCGGCTCCTTTGAGGAATGTGTTCCGCTGGTCCCCATCGTCGTTGCCCTATCCCTGCGCCTCGGTTGGGATCGTCTGACCGGCATTGGCATGAGCCTGCTTGCTGCCGGCTGCGGTTTTGCTGCCGGTGTTTGCAATCCCTTCACCGTAGGCGTCGCCCAGCAGCTTGCCGGGCTTCCCATGTTCTCCGGGGTCTGGCTTCGTCTGGTCTCCTTTGTTCTGATCTATCTGCTTCTCCTCTTCTCTCTTCGGCATCATGCGCGCCGCACCGGCAAGCCCGTAGTGCAGACCGAGTCTGCGGACCAAAAATCCGACCCGCGCATGGGACGGGCTCTGGTCTCCTTTGGCAGCATTCTCGGATGCGGCATACTTCTGGTGCTTTCCTCCGGTTTCATCCGCGCCCTGCAGGATTACACCATGATCATCGTCGCCGTCACCTTCCTTGCGGCCGGTATCGTTTCCTGCCTTCTCTCCGGCATGGGTGCAAAGGCACTTCTGCAAGCCTCCGCCAAAGGTATTCTGAACATTTTCCCCGCCGTGCTGATGATCCTGATGGCCTCCTCCATCCGATATACGTTGGAGGAAGCCCACATTCTCGACACACTGCTCCATGCCGCCGTTGGCGCAGCAAATGCGCTGCCGGAGCATATCATCATTCTTTTCGTATATCTGATCGTGCTGGTGATGAATTTCTTCATCCCCTCCGGCTCCGCCAAGGCCTTTATGCTTATGCCCGTTCTTCTGCCCATCGCGCAGATCTTCGGCATTTCTCCGCAGCTCTGCGTGCTTGCTTTCGCCTTCGGCGACGGATTCTCCAACGTCTTCTATCCCACCAATCCCGCCCTGCTCATCAGCCTTGGACTTGCCGATACAAGCTACGGCAAATGGTTCCGTTTCTCCTGGAAGTTCCAGGCAGCAAACCTTGTGCTGACATCCCTTCTGCTGCTTATGGGCCTCGCCATGGGCTATTAAGGCTCCGGCAATGCGTTCGATCTGTCATCTGCGCGAGAAGCTGATCGCCCTCGCGGCTCTTACCGGTTTTGTTCTGCTGCGGCTCTTTCTTCGCGCACAATGTCCCATTTTGTTTCTGACCGGCATTCCCTGCCCCGGCTGCGGCATGACCCGCGCCTGTCTTGCCGTTTTGCGCGGCGATTTTCCCGCCGCATTTGCCTATCACGGCATGGTCTGGAGTCTTCCCCTCCTTCTCCTGTTTTTTCTCTGTGACGGGCATCTTTTTCGTCAAAAACGGATAAACGCTCTTATGCTTTTCCTGATCGGAATCGGTTTCCTTGCAAACTGGATCGTAAAGCTCATTGCAGGCCTATGAATTTGTCGAATTTTCTTGACAAGGCTCCGTATCTCATGCTAAAATCTCTTAATACACATAGCTAATCTTTATAAAAGGGGTATATATTCATGTTTTGCAAAAACTGCGGTAAAGAAATGAATGATAATCAGGCCATCTGCCTGAATTGCGGCGTCAAGACCGGCGACGGTAACGCTTTCTGCCAGAATTGCGGTAAGTCCGTGGATCCTAATGCCGTTGTCTGCCTCGGCTGCGGCGTCGCCATTAAGAAGGCCTCTTCCATCGGAATTGATGGTGATCTCGGCGGCCAGAGCAAGCTGACCGTTGTGCTCGTCTGCTTCTTCCTTGGCGGTCTCGGCATCCACAACTTCATCATGGGCGAGACCAAGAAGGGTATTTTCAAGATCATCATGTCCTTTGTCTGCGGCATCGGCGGCATCCTCGCTTTGATCGACTTTGTTAAGATCCTCATCGGCAAGTACGTCGTTGACCCCACCAAGCTCGTTTAATCGTCATTCCCAGCAATTCAGTCCTGCCCGGATCCTTTTCGGGCAGGACTTTTTATTTATTTTTCACAATTGACAAAGTGTATGCTATATGGTATACTTCGTCCCGATCGAGACGAGTGGTGGAGTCTGTCATAGAGCACCCCGTTTTTTGCGGGCGCTTTATTTGTTTCGGTTCGGCACGGGGTCAATATCTCCGGGCCGGAAATAATTCTGCGTGCCTTTTTTGGGAAACAGGAATGATTTCGAGGACAGAACCGTCAGGTTTTGTCCTCTTTTTTTGTCCCGAATCAGCCGCGAAGCAATCCTTGAGCATAACCCGCAGGATACCCCTGTGCTCATGTGCCCTACTCTGCCGCCGCTTTGATACAAATATTTTCTCTTCGGAGGTCAATCATGGAACTGAATGTCATGTTCTATTGCCTGTCCTTCCTCGTGGCGGTTTTAGGCTTTGCTTTTGCGGCCTATCTCTACCTGTGGGTGAAGAAGCAGCGCACCGAGAACGCAACCATCATCGAGGTCTCCGGCCTCATCCGCCAGGGCGCAAACACCTTTATGCGCCGTGAGTACAAGATCCTTGCGGTCTTTGCCCTCGCCCTTGCCGCGATCATTTTCGTTCTTCTGCCCGCTCCCCTGTGGTCTGAGAATGCAAACATCGCCCACAACATCGGCATGGCCGTCTCTTACATCTTCGGCACCGCACTTTCCGCCGTCGCCGGTAAGATCGGTATCATCGTTGCCGCCCTCTCCAATGCCCGCGCAGCCGAGGCTGCACAGAAGGGCATCAAGCCCGCCTTCCTCATCGGCTTCCGCGGCGGCGCCGTCA
>JAFYLV010000064.1 GCA_017556885.1 Clostridia bacterium
GCATCTCCTCGGGAGTAATAAACTTACCGAAGGAGGACGCAATCTCGTCACCGAGACGTACCCAGGCAAGGCCGCCGGCACGGTAGGTCTTGACAAACTCGGTGAGCTTGTCGATCTCCTTGCGGGAGAAGGCCTCGTAACCGCCCTTGACGGTGATACCACGCACGGAGCCACCGGTGGAAAGTGCAGAGGCAAAGACGCGGAACTGGCAGTCCTTCAGCACCTCACCGAGATCCTGAAGTTCCATACCGAATCGGATATCCGGCTTATCGGAGCCATAGCGCTCCATAGCTTCCTTCCAGGTAAGGCGAGGCAGCGGGAGCTGCAGATCCTGACCAAGGATCTCCTTAAAGACACGGGCAAGGAAGCCCTCATTGACAGAAATCACATCATCCACATCGACAAAGGACATCTCCAGGTCGATCTGGGTAAACTCAGGCTGACGGTCGGCACGCAGGTCCTCATCACGCATGCACTTGGTGATCTGCATATAGCGGTCAAAGCCGGCAAGCATGAGCAGCTGCTTGTACTGCTGGGGAGACTGAGGCAGCGCATAGAACTTGCCGGGATGGACGCGGCTGGGCACGACGTAGTCACGGGCACCCTCAGGGGTGGACTTGGTAAGAATGGGAGTCTCGATCTCACAGAAACCGTTGTCCGCAAAGTACTCACGGGTCAACTGGGTGAGTTTGTGGCGCAGGCGGAGGATGCGCTGCATATCCGGGCGGCGCAGGTCGAGATAGCGGTATTTCAGGCGAAGCATCTCATTGACCTGACTGTCCTCAACGATCTCGAAAGGAGTCGTCTTGGCCTGCGCAAAGACCTTCATCTCCGTTGCCAGAACCTCGATCTCACCGGTAGGCAGATCCGGATTGATGGCACCTTCACCGCGGCTGCGGACGGTACCGCGAACAGCAATGGTATACTCCGTACGGAGGGCAAATGCCTTCTCAAAAAGTTCTGCATAGAGGGACTGGTCGAAAGTACACTGCAGAATACCGGTGTAATCGCGCAGATCCACAAAAATGAGACCACCAAGGTTACGGGTTCTTCCGACCCAACCCATAACAGTGACCTCACGGCCGATGTCAGCAGTGGTAAGGGCGGTGCAAAGATGGGTTCTCTTCCATCCGCCAAGGGTTTCGTTTCCGATCTTCATAATTGCGATAACTCCTTATGTAAAATAAAGAATAATGTCCGATTTAGTTGAGGACGGCTTTGATCTCATCCGCGTTCAGTCCGCAGGAGATCTTTTCGCCAGTGCGCATGTTTTTAAGCTCAATACGGCCCTCCGCAAGCTCGTTTCCGCCGATGACGGCAACAAACTGGGCGCCCGTCTTATCCGCATACTTCATCTGAGCCTTAAGCGATCTGGCTGCCGTATCCCGCTCACAGGCGATACCGGCCTTACGCAGTGTATGCACCAGGACCTGCACCGTCTCGTCCGCAGCAGGATCCGCACATGCAAGGAAGAGCTTGGTGGTCTCCGCGTCCGGGAAGGCGATTCCAAGGCTGTCCATGACCATCATGAGACGCTCGATACCGCTGCCAAAACCTAGGCCGGGCATGTCCGGTCCGCCAAGTTCACGGACGAGACCGTCATACCGTCCGCCACCGCAAACCGTGCCCTGGGCACCGATGTTTTCGGAGACAAACTCAAAAACCGTCTTGGTGTAGTAGTCAAGACCGCGAACAATATTGGGATCGATCTCAAAATCAATGCCCATAGCGGTAAGGTAATTCTGTACAGAACTGAAATGCTCACGGCATTCATCGCACAGATAATCCACACAGTGAGGAGCACCGGCGGCAATGGATTTGCAAATATCGGACTTGCAGTCGAGAATTCGCATGGGATTCTTCTCAAGTCTCGAAAGGCAGGTACCGCACAACTCGTCCTTGCGGGCGGAAAGGTACTCTTTCAATGCCGCGTGATATTCCTTACGGCAGACGGGGCAGCCGATGGAGTTGATATGCACCCGGATGTTGTGAATACCAAGGCGGGAAAGGAAGGTATCCGCAAGACCGATGACCTCCGCATCCTGCACAGGGCTCTTGGAGCCGAAAACCTCAACGCCAAACTGATGATGCTCACGCAGGCGGCCTGCCTGGGGCTTCTCATAGCGGAAGTTCGGGGCAATATAGAAGCACTTGAAGGGAAGCGTTCCCCCCGCAAGGCCGTGCTCAATAAAAGAGCGGGCCACAGAGGCAGTGCCTTCGGGACGGAGCGTAATGGAACGACCGCCCTTGTCCTCAAAGGTGTACATCTCCTTTTGAACCACGTCGGTGGTATCACCAACGCCGCGCTGGAAAAGCTCTGTATGCTCAATGGTGGGGAAACGGATCTCACGGAAACCGAAGTCCGCCGCGCATCCGCGAAGCACCTTTTCAATATACTGCCATTTCACTGCCTCCGAGGGCAAAACGTCATGCGTTCCCTTGGGGGCCTGGATCATAACTGCCATGAGGAAATCTTCTCCTATTCCCGAATGGATACACTACACCCATTCTCACAATAATACTCATATCATTATACGATTTTCTCCATATGTTGTCAAGGACAGGTGTATTTATAATTTGTAAACAATCTGTTTTCTTCCTGTTTTTCCGATTCTTTACCTCCGCTTATTGAACTTACGAAAAAGGTGGTGTATAATTGTAGCCATAGGATACCCGACACTATGAAAAGGAAGGTATGATAATTCTATGGATATCGTACGGATCGGTATCATCGGTATCGGAAATATGGGCTCCAACCATATGAACAGTATCGAAGAGAAGCAGAATGTCCCCGGTGCAAAAGTCACTGCGGTCTGCGATCTTCGCCAGGAGCGCCTCGATATCGCCCGTGAAAAATACGGCGATAAGATGCAGTATTTCACCGATGCGGATGAAATGATGAAAAGCGGCCTTATTGATGCCGTTATCATCGCCACCCCTCACTACGCGCATCCCGTTTATGCACTCAAAGCCCTGAAGGCCGGTCTTCACGTACTTTGCGAGAAGCCTGCCGGCGTCGATGCAAAGTCCGTCGCTGAGGTCAATGCATACGCAGAGTCCTGCAACCTCGTCTACGGGGTCATGTTCAACCAGCGCACAAATCCCCTCTATCAGAAGCTTCGCGAAATGGTTCAGTCCGGTGAGCTTGGCGCCATCAAGCGCGTCAACTGGATCATCACCGACTGGTACCGTTCTCAGAGCTATTACGACTCCGGCGGATGGCGTGCCACCTGGTCCGGTGAGGGCGGCGGTGTTCTGATGAATCAGGATCCCCATCAGCTTGACCTGATGCAGTGGATCTTCGGAATGCCCAAGCGTGTACGTGCCTTTATGTACTACGGTAAGTTCCACAACATTGAGGTTGAGGACGATGTTACCGCCTATCTCGAGTACGAAAACGGCGCTACCGGTCTCTTCGTCACCGGTACCGGCGAGGCCCCCGGCACCAACCGTCTTGAGGTCTCCTGCGATATGGGTAAGGTCGTCGTTGAGAAGGGCGAGATCAAATTCTGGAAAAATGAGATGAGTGAACGCGAGTTCAACGCCACCTGGGATAAGGGCTTCGGCACTCCCAAGAACGAGCTCGTGATCCCCGAGGTCACCGGCGAGAACCTGCAGCACACCGGCATTTTCCGCAACTGGGTCAATGCGATTCTGACCGGCTCTCCCCTCATGGCTCCCGGTGTTGAAGGCATCAACGGCGTTCGTCTTGCAAACGCCTTCTATGTATCCGCCTGGACCGATGCATGGGTCGATATGCCCGCAGATGAGGATCTTTATCTCAAGCTGCTCGAGGAGCGCAAGGCTGCCTCCACCGGCAAGACCGTTGCCGAGAAGACTCTCGACGTTGACGGAACCTACGGTAACAAATAAAAATCACACCTGAATATGGCGGGAGCCGGTCATTATGATCCGGCTCCCGCTATTTCTTTAACCGCAAGTTCGGGAAATGTATCATATCCTTCCGGCGGCTTCAGTTCGAACATATCGGTTGTATCAAAAAAAGTAATAACCGCCTGAAACTCCGTCGGACTCTCCCCCACCGTCAGGACATTGCATGTGATCTCACGGATCTCACCTTCGGATAACTCGATCACCATTTCTCCGTCACCGAGCACGGGGATTCCGTTCGGGAAAAGCAAACCCAATCCACCCGCAGATTTTTCCAACATCGAATTCAACTCGCTGTCAAAAAGCCGGTATATCAGCAGCGTTCGCTCCTCTTCTACCTGAACCTCCGGTTCTGAAAGAAGTTCGGAGGCGGCCGGCAGCCGCATCCCGGCCAGCAGGCCGTCCATACCGGTACCCGCAATGGGTATTCGCACACCTTCTCCGTCAATTGTTGCATAAACCCATTCTCCGTCTGAGTAGAAATCAACCGCCACCGTCTCACCGTTTGACAAAAAACGTACATCTCCGCCCAAATGCCCGGCATTTCCCTGCAAGCCGTCCGCAAAAAGTTCCATCCTACCAAGATTTCCGGGCTCCGCCTCACTTCCGTCCTGCGGATCCAACGTCAACACAACTTGCAGATGCAGCCGATCGGATTTTGCCAGGTTTGCCGCAGCCTCCCGAATCAACTGCTCCGGCGACATGGCTTTCCGGCATCCGGATAACAAAAGGAGAATCGCAAAACATAACGAAAGAGTCCGTTTCATAAAAAAGCATCACCTCATCCACAGTATATCCGGAAATGAGGTGACGCTTTCGTGTTATTATCTGTCAGTTTAGATACGTATCGGGCGCAGGATGCAAACACCGTCCGTCGGATTGATGACGTATTCGCCTGCATCTCCATCCATAATCTTCGCATTTTCAACGGAGAGCGCATACTTTGCGCCGCGGTATTCATAATAGAGCATATTTCCGTCCCTGCGAATCTCCGCATTGGGCTTACCAGGACGAAAATGAAGTTTTTCGGCTTTAACCGAAACTTTTTCTTCGTCGAATACGACGTAGTCGTCCTTCCATCGGACGGTGAGCTCCCCCTCACCGGTCTTCTCTGCCGTAAAAGCCTCACCGGCTTCATCCAGGATGATACCGCAGGTTCGATCGGTCTTTTCCGTCCAGTTTTGGGTGTTCATCAAAGGCAAATTATCATATACGGCATCAAACGTAGTGCAAACGTCATGCAGATAACGCTCCTCCACCCGTTCATCGAAGAGGAAGAAAGCGCGGATGCTGACGCGGCCCTCATGGCGGAAGATGTTTGCCATATAGTTCTCGCAGTCATAGTAGACC
>JAFYLV010000001.1 GCA_017556885.1 Clostridia bacterium
TACCATTAACGTGCAGACGAGAATATAATCCAGTACATAACAATCGCCCATAGTTTGCGACGTTTTCAACGAAAGATAAGAGAAAAAAAATACCGGCAGAAAAATCTGCCGGTAGAAAGAGCATTGCTATTTAATTCGCCGTCGGCGTACTGTCCACATGCTCACGCAGCAAGCAGAGCAGAACATATGCGGCATAGACCGCACCGCCAAAATACATAAACCCGGGCGCAAGCATCGTGACCTTGTCAAAAAGATGCGCCTTCGCGGAGATATCCGAGATACCAAGCACAAGCTTTGATACACCACACAAAGTACACAAAAACAGGCTGACCGTTGTTGCAAAATAGGTGCGGCGAAGGATCTTACGATTATAGAGCATTCCCGCCTGGAAGAAAAAGGTAAGCACCATAAAAACAAGTGCAGAGACCTCAAAAATGTAGGCCGACATCACGGGGTTCTGTGTTTCGGCGCGGAAGCTGAGAATCAGCTGATAGCAGGCCCAAAAGGTGGGGATCAGTGCGACAAAGGAAAGATCCTGCGGAAAAATTGCCTTTGCAAGCAAAAAGGAAAGCAATATCATGCCCGCGCAGGCGAAAAAGAGAAGCAGACCGGAAATCAGCGTCGGCGCGGAAAAGCTTCCGATACAGCCAAGAATCATAAACAAAGCCGTAACCACAAAAAGGCACATCGCGGCAAAGTACACAAGGGAGATCGCGCGGCTGGGATGCGTAAAAGCGCGGGGAGAGTTTCTGCGGTCGGATGTGTGCAATCCCAAAGACAACACCACTGCAGCAACAACAAACACCAGCGTACAAACAATCAGGATCATACGGTTGGTATCACCTGCAACGGCAAGACCGGAGGCCTCATAGCCGCCTCGCACCTCAAAGATGCGAATGACACCCATCGCTGCGCCAAGAATCGCAGCAACGGCTGCCAATATTCGATAAATGAACATAGTTTATAACGTCCTATATGTGAGATATAAAGGATTATATCACTTTCCGATGCAATATTCAATGCAATCCGTGATATTCTTCCGTTTGATCAGTTCAATTCCATCGGGAATATGCAGATGCGAGGTCTGCTGATCCGGCATGACACAGCGGCGGAAGCCGAGACGCGCGATCTCCGAAATGCGCTGGGACAGTGAAGATACGGCGCGCAGCTCACCGGTAAGACCAAGTTCACCGAATACGGCAATATCTCCCGGGATTGGTCTGTCACGGAAAGAAGATGCAACCGCAAGCGCAACTGCAAGGTCAGAGGCCGGTTCATCAATACGGAAACCACCGACTACGTTGACATAGGCATCGCATGCGCCCACAGGCAGCCCCGCTCGCTTTTCAAGCACGGCAAGCAAGAGATACAGTCGGGAATAATCCAGTCCGGCTGCGGTACGGCGCGCATTTCCAAAGGATGTGGGGGCTACCAATGCCTGCACCTCGGACAGAATCGGACGGGATCCCTCCGCAATGCAGGTCACACAGGTACCCGGAACCTGCGCCGGACGGCCGGAGAGCAGAGATGCCGACGGATTCTCAACCTCAGACAGTCCGGAGGAAAGCATCTCAAATACCCCAACCTCGTCGGTGGAACCAAATCTGTTTTTTGCAGAACGAAGGATGCGGTAGGCTACGAATTTCTCGCCCTCCAATGACAGAACACAGTCCACCATATGCTCAAGGATCTTGGGGCCTGCAATGGTGCCTTCTTTATTGACATGACCGACGATGAAAACCGTACGGCCTTCGCCCTTTGCGATCTGCATAAGCTGCATGGTGCACTCCCGGATCTGAGTGACGCTGCCGGGAGCCGAATTGATTTCCGGACAATACACCGTTTGCACCGAGTCGACGATAATAAAATCCGGCTCTTCCTTTGCTATGACTGCACGGATGCGGTCGATAGATGTTTCGGCACAAAGCTTGAGCCGCTCGCCCCTGACACCCAGACGATCCGCACGCAGGCGGATCTGCCGCACAGACTCCTCGCCGGATACATAGAGGATGCGTTTTACCCTAAGCATCCGGTCGCAGATCTGCAGAAGGAGTGTGGACTTTCCGATGCCCGGCTCACCGCCCACAAGCACAACGGAACCGCAGACCGCACCGCCGCCAAGCACGCGATCCAATTCGGAAAAGCCGGTAGGGATACGGTCTTCATCCGCCGTGCTGATCTCCTGCAGCGAAACCGCTTTTGCAGGTTCCGTGGGAGCGGAGTTGCCTCTGCGGTCGGATTCAGCAGGAACCGATATCTCCCCCATCGTATTCCAGGCACCGCATCCGGGGCATTTCCCATACCATTTGGAGGAGGAATACCCGCAGTCGCTGCATACAAACTGTGTTTTGGCTTTCAATTTGATCACTCCTGTTATTTATCACATACTGTCGTTATGTATCCGTGCAGAACTGCCACCGCGATCCACTCACGGTAGGCCGGATCCTGCAGCTTTAGCAGGTCTGTCGGATCTGTAATATACCCACACTCTACGATGACCGCAGGACACGATGTATTTCGAAAAAGATACAGTCCCGACGGAATCTGTGCAGAGGTCCTCGTTGGAATATCCTGACGTTGCTTCAACGCCCGTTCGATTCCGAGAGACAGAAACTCCGATGTCTCCTCCGACCGTGCATACACCTGCGCGCCGCGAACAAAGCCGGCATAAGCATTCTGGTGTATGGATACAAGCACTGCACCGGGCACAGCATTCACTGCCGCCGCGCGGTTTTTCATATCCGAGTTTTTCTTTTCCCGGATTGTATCGCATTCACCGCCCCAAAGCCCGCTCTCCCCGGTCCGGGTACGGACAGCGGGGATACAGAACATATTGGCAAGCTCATAAAGTCGGTTTGCAATATCCAAATTAATTCCGCTTTCCGCAGTTCCATCCTCTGCCACGGCACCTCCGTCCGGTTCTCCGTGACCGGCATCAATGACGAGCACAGGAGGAATATCCGCAACGGTCAGCACGGCTTCCGGCAGCAGCGCAACAAGTGCGCCCACCGCAAGAATACCTGCAAGAAAAAGGGTAAGCCCCCATTGCTTCAGAAA
>JAFYLV010000065.1 GCA_017556885.1 Clostridia bacterium
GGGCCGGATTTCGATACTTCCCTTGGTGGCCCGGATTCCCGCTTTCATATCCGCAGACTCGCCAGCGGACGGATCCTTCTCATCAATCACTACAATTTCAAAGGCCGAAACAATCTGACCGCTATGCTTTCCGAGGATGACGGAAAGACCTTCCCCTACAGACTTCTGCTGGATGGGCGGGACAACGTGTCCTATCCCGATGCGGCAGTTACGAAGGACGGACGCATACACATCGTTTATGACCGCGATCGGGGCGCTTTTATGCCCAATATGGAGGCGGCCAAGGCCTGCGCCCGCGAAATTCTGCTTGCATCGATCACGGAGGAGGATATCCTTGCGGGTGTTCTTCAGAGCCCGGACAGTTATCTTGCCCGCGTTGCATGCAAGCTTTCGGAATTTGAGGGAAAAGATCCGTTTTCCCGTTGAAAAGGAGTAAACCATGAGAACCATTCTGTCGGATTTGCGCGATGCCGTCCGGGGGGCGGAACGGGTTGCGATCGATGCTGACGGACTGCATTTTTACCGCTTCAATGCCGAAGAAAGCATGTTGAAGAAAGCGGCATGCTTTGCGGAAGATAGTGAGAGACCATGATGTATCACGATATGGAAAAGCTTTCCGCAAAGCTTCTCCTGCGAGAGCAACGGGCACCGCTTGTCGCGGCAGCCTCCGCCGCTTACTGCGGAAAGCGGGTACTTATCACCGGCGGCGGAGGTTCCATCGGAAGCGAGATCGCAAGAAAGATTGCGAAATGTGCACCGCAGGAACTGGTGATTTTGGATTCGTATGAAAACAATGCCTATGAGATTGAGCAGGAACTGAAGCGTGAATTCGGAGCTTCCTTGCATATCTCGGTGGAGATCGGATCCGTGCAGGATAAAACGCGTGTCCGTCAGGTTTTTTCCGCCCACCGGCCCGAAGTGGTTTTTCACGCGGCTGCCCATAAACATGTGCCCCTGATGGAACACAGCCCCGCGGAGGCCGTTAAAAATAACATTTTTGGAACGGTTATTACGGCGGACGCGGCGGAAACAGTCGGAACAGAAAAATTTGTTCTCATTTCCACCGACAAGGCGGTTAACCCCACCAATGTGATGGGCGCCACCAAGCGCATCTGTGAGATGATCCTTTGCAGCCGCCGCGACGGTGCGACGGATTATTCCGCGGTGCGATTTGGAAATGTTTTTGGTTCCAACGGTTCGGTCATCCCTCTTTTTCGGCGGCAGATCGCCGAAGGCGGCCCGGTCACAGTGACGGACCGGCGCATGACTCGGTATTTTATGACGGTATCCGAGGCGGCAAATCTTGTGCTGGATGCCGGGGCAATGGCGCAAAGAGGAGAACTCTTCGTGCTGGATATGGGAGAGCCGGTGCGCATGTATGACATCGCGGAGCGCATGATCCGTCTTGAGGGACTTGAACCGGGGCGGGACATCGAGATCCGGGAGATTGGCCTGCGGCCGGGAGAGAAGCTGTACGAAGAGCTGCTCGTCTGCAGGGAGCGTATGACCGCGACAGAAAACAATCTTATCTTTGTGGAGCATGAAGAGCCTATATCCAAAGAAGCGTCAGCGGAGATCCTCGCAATTCTTCGTCGGGCGGTGGATGCGGATGCCGCAGGCGAAAAGGATGCGGTGCGGTGTGCTCTGCATCGGATACTTCCCAATTTTAGCCGGTGAATCAAGCGGATATATCCGTTATTTTTAAAATGTAGGAGGCGAATTTCAGTGGAATTCAGCGTAAACCATCCGATCCTGTTTGTCATCGTCGGGATCATCATCGCCGTGGTGTTGGCGCAGTCGTTTTATTTTCTGCGCAAGGCATGTCGGCGGGCCGCGGAGCTCGGCATTTCCGCCGAGACCGTCAAGAAAACCGTTTCTTCAGCGGCGGTCTTTACCATTGCACCTGCAGTATCGGTTCTTGTGGGCGTTGTGGTGCTCTCCAAAAGCCTTGGTATTGCCGTCCCATGGCTGCGGCTCTCGGTTATCGGATCCATCACCTATGAAAATGTGGCTGCGCAGAATGCGCTGACGGCAGCGAAGCTCTCCGCCGGTGAAACCATTATAGATCCGTCTATTTTTGTGACGGTACTGTGGGTTATGACCATCGGCATCGCCGCGGGACTCATTCTGGTGCCCTTTGTGACGAAAAAGATTCAGGGCGGCATGATGAAGATGGGCCTGAAGGACAAAAAATGGGGCGAGATCTTTAATAACGCCATGTTCCTTGGTATGATCTCTGCCTTTCTTGGTTATGTTTTCTGCGATGTGGGCTTGGTTTTTAAGGGAAACACCTCCGGACTCGTGCCCGTGTGTGTAATGGCGGTTTCTGCCGTTGTGATGGCAGTCTGCGGTCTTTCGGCGAAGAAATTCAAAATGCGCTGGCTTGAGGACTACGCGCTGCCCTTCAGCCTCATTCTCGGTATGGCCTCGGCACTTCCGCTGACGGTCTGGCTGGCATAAGGGAGGAGGAAAAAGATGAAAAACGCAAAAAATCTCTCCTATATGGACAGCGTCCATCGCGATGGGCGCATCTGGGGAATTATTGTCGGTACGATGATCCTTCTGGTTCCTGCTGTTGTAATGCTCCTATTTAAAACCACGCCGGATCTTGGCATGCTGGCCCGCGGACTCATTGCCACCGTTCCTATGTATTGGGCAGTTGGCGTCATTGAGATATTTACCTATGTGCCCATGCTTGGCGCCGGTGGAACATATCTTTCCTTTGTCACGGGTAATATTTCAAATCTCAAGCTGCCCTGCGCCATTGATGCCATGGAACGCGCCAAAGTCAAGGCAACCAGTGAAGAGGGTGAGGTCATCTCCACCATCGCCATCGCGGTTTCCAGCATCGTGACTACGCTGATCATTCTGCTCGGTGTTGTTTGCATCGTTCCGCTGACGCCTCTGCTGGAGTCTCCGGTGCTCAAGCCTGCATTTGATATGATTTTGCCGGCCCTTTTCGGTGGCCTTGCAGTGGTTTTCATCTCTAAGAATGCAAAGCTTTCCATTGCACCTATCTTGCTGATGCTTACGCTCTTTATCGTTGTCCCGGCCCTTAACGCCGGTACGGTGGGAATTATGGTTCCCGTCGGCGTGATCTTTACGGTCACGGTTGCCCGTGTTATGTATAAGAAAGGCTGGCTTTGATCATGTGGTGGATCCTTTTGCTTTTGTTTGTTCTTCTTGCGGCGCTGGCGGCTGTACTCGTTTGGCGCACGCTGCAGTTTGTACCTGTTGAGCAGGAAACACCGCAGAGAGAAGAGATCGGGTTTGACCGCAACCGTGCGGTAAAGTGTCTGCAGGCGCTGGTGCGCTGCAAAACGGTTTCCTACCGGGATCCGGCTCTGGAGGATGACGCGGAGTTTGAAAAGCTTCTCGGAATCCTGCCGCGACTCTATCCCAACGTTTTTAAGATCTGCGCCGTCGGAAAACTGCCCGATCGGGCGATCCTTGTCCGATGGGAGGGTAAAGCACACGATGCACCCGCGGTGCTCATGGCGCATTACGATGTCGTTCCTGTGAATGAAGAGAGCTGGGAGAAGCCGGCCTTTGAGGGAATCCTGGAGGATGGCGTGCTTTGGGGGCGCGGAACGCTGGATACCAAGGTTACCGTGAACGGTATTCTCTTTGCGGCGGATCATCTCATTGCCGAGGGATTTTGCCCGGAGCAGGATGTTTATTTTGCCTTCTCCGGCGGTGAGGAGGTCAACGGTGACGGTGCGCTGCGCATCGTCGAGTGGTTTGAAAAGGAGGGGATTACCCCCTCGATGGTGCTTGACGAAGGCGGCGCCGTGGTGGAAAACGTTTTCCCCGGTGTCGCTGCTCCCTGCGGCCTTATCGGCATTGCGGAAAAAGGCATGCTCAATGCGAAATTTACCGTCAATTCCGCCGGCGGCCATGCCTCCGCGCCCAAGCCGGGTGCGCCCATTGACCGTCTGTCCCGTGCCTGCCTGAACATTTTGAAGAAACCCTTTGCGTTCCATGTTACGCCCCCGGTGGAGAAGCTCTTTGATACGCTGGGACGGCATTCTTCCTTTGTGTATCGCATGATCTTTGCAAACCTCTGGCTCTTTGCTCCTGTGCTGGATCTCATCTGCCGCCAAAGCGGCGGAGAGCTGAATGCGCTGATGCGTACGACCGTTGCCTTTACCCAAATGCAGGGCTCTGCAGCGGCAAATGTCATCCCGCCTAAGGCGGAGATGGTGGCAAACCTTCGCCTCAATCCCTGCGATACCGTTGAATCCGCGCTGGAGCGCCTGCGTTCTGTCGTTGGGGATGAGAATGTTGAGGTTTCTGCGGTTGACGGTATGAATCCGAGCCGTATTTCGGAGACGGACGGCATCGGTTATCGCCGCGTGGCGGATGCCGTCGCCGCTACATGGAAAGGCTGTATCGTGTCCCCCTATCTTATGGTGCAGTGCTCCGACAGTCGGTGGTACGGCCGTATTTCCGATAAGGTCTACCGCTTCTCCGCGATGGATCTGACCGCAGAAGAGCGTGCAACGATCCACGGAAACAACGAGCGCATCCGGCTGGAATGCCTCTGGCGTTCGGTGGAATTCTTTATTCGTCTGCAGAAACAATTGTAAACC
>JAFYLV010000066.1 GCA_017556885.1 Clostridia bacterium
CCTCCGCCCGGCCCAGGTACTTTCCCCACTCGCGCACGCGGGCGCTCTCCGCCGCCGTGAGACGGGTTCCGTACTCGGCCGCAGCAGCCGTCTGTGTCCCAAGAAGGCAGAGTCGCCCCTCCGCCTCCCACAGTTCTCCCTCGCCGGATACCGTCAGGTACTCGGCAAGATCATCAAAGGAGGCAAAGCGCACGCCCCCAAAGCTTCTCCGCCAGAAGAAAAGCAGCCGAACACCGCCGTCGTACTGTTCAAATTCCACCTCGGTCCCCGCCGGAAAGAGCCGTCTTGCCACTTCCTCCGGTGTGCAGTGCTCGTCCCGCTCCAACTGGACCACGGCGCATCGCCGATTGGATAATATGACCTGCATATCTATGTACCGTCCTTCAAAATTTCATATATCCCATTCTAGCACGGACCGCCGCTCCTCTCAACCCACACATTTTCCCATTCTCTCTTTGCGGTATTTCCGAAACCTGCGGATTCTTTCACTTTTATGCACAAAAAGCCTTGTGTTCCCCCCTCGAATATTATTCTTTTTCTCCTTGACACTCTCTCCATTTCGCGCTATAATACCGAAGTTCGCAAAATTTCTTCCTATTTATCATCATAGCGCCCTCCGGCGCAGAAAGAAGCATATATCATGGCCGTATTATTCAGCATTTCCGTGGCCCTCATGGCCGGTCTGCTCATGTCCCGCCTTATCAAGCCCCTGAAGCTGCCCGCAGTCACCGCCTATCTGGTGGCAGGTATCCTCATCGGCCCCTACGTTCTCGGTGCCGTCGGCATCGAGGGACTCGGCTTCCCGACGATGGAATATCTTAAGAGCTTTGAGATCCTCTCGCAGGTCGCCCTCGGCTTCATCGCCTTTGCCATCGGCAACGAGTTCCGTCTCTCCCAGCTCCGCGCCACCGGTAAAGCTGCCACTGTGGTCGCCATCGTGCAGGCCCTCGCCGCCACCCTCTTTGTGGATGCAGCCCTCATCGCCCTGCACTTTGCCATGCCCGACAAGCTTTCCCTTTCCGCCGCGCTGGTGCTCGGTGCCATTGCCACCGCCACCGCGCCCGCCGCGACCCTGATGGTCGTCCGTCAGTACAAGGCCAAGGGTCCCGTCACCTCCATGCTGCTGCCTGTGGTTGCGTTGGATGATGCCATCGGTCTCGTGGTCTTCGCCGTCTCCTTCGGCGTTGCCCGCGCCCTCTCCAGCGGCACCTTCAGTCTCATCTCCGTACTGGTCGAGCCCCTCGTCGAGGTGGTCGCTTCCCTGCTTCTCGGCTCCGTGATGGGCATCCTGCTGACGCTGGTGGAGCGCGCCTTCAAATCCAACTCCAAGCGCCTTTCCATCACCATCACCTTTGTGATGTTCACCGTGGCGCTCTCTATGCTGAAGTTCCATATCGGCCCGGTACACGTCGGTTTCTCCTCTCTTCTCGTGTGCATGATGCTTGGTACCGTCTTCTGCAACCTCTGCGACTTCTCCGCCGAGCTGATGGAAAAGGCCGATAAGTGGACGGCCCCCCTCTTCGTGCTTTTCTTCGTTCTCTCCGGCTCGGAGCTTGAGCTCTCCGTCTTTAGCGAGATCGCCATCATCGGCATCGGCGTTGTTTACATTCTCTTCCGTTCCGCCGGTAAGATCCTCGGCGCCACCGCCGGCAGCAAGATGATGAAGTGCGACGAGAACATTACCAAATACCTCGGCATCACCCTGCTTCCCCAGGCGGGCGTTGCCCTCGGCATGTCCCTGACCGCCACCCAGACCATGGGCGCGGAGGGTGCCCTTGTGCGCAATATTGTCCTCTTCTCCGTGCTCATCTACGAGCTGGTGGGCCCGATGCTGACCAAGATCGCCCTCACCCGCGCCGGCGATATCACCCCCAAGGCCGATGCCGGTCTCGTCGTCTCCACCGAAGAGGACGACGAGGAATAATCCGTCCGAACATAATATAAGAGCCGCTGTTTCGAAAAACAGCGGCTCTTATTTTATTCTCTTTCAATGCGGACTCGGGGAAAACTCTTCTCCAGGTCTTCAAACACTTCCTTCAGGCTTTGCGTCAGCTTTTCCGCGCCCATAATCGTGATGGTCGCGGCTCTTCCGTCCGCGAATCGCTCCCAAAGGTAATCCCACAACGCATCCGCATTGCAGCCGTATGCGGCAGGAAAAGAAAAGGCCTGTGCGAAAATTTTGTGCATCTCGTTTTCGGTCCGTGCATAACGCACATCGATCGCTGTGTTTTCGCCTTTTTTCATCGCTATCCCTCCTGCCCATCCAATTCTATTATAACCCATTTCAAACAGAATGTGAAGTAAAGTTGCCTTATTGGTTGTAATACTGCGCCTGGGCGTTCCACAGGGCGTGATATTTGCCCTCCGTATCCGCAAGGAGCGCTTCATGGCTGCCCTGCTGCACCACACGTCCGCGATCGAAGACGGCGATCTCGTCGCAGAACTTGCAGGAGGAAAGCCGGTGGCTGATATAAACCGCCGTGCGGTCACCGGAGATCTCCGCAAAATGCTCGTAGATCTCCGCCTCGGCCACGGGATCCAGGGATGCCGTCGGCTCATCAAGAATGATAAAGGGCGCATCCTTATACAGGGCACGGGCGATGGCCACCTTTTGCGCCTCGCCGCCAGAGAGATCGACACCGTGCTTGTCGTAATCCTTGGTGATGTAGGTCTCGATGCCCTCGGGAAGCGAATCCAGCTTCTCTCCAAAGCCCACCTTGCGCAGACATTCCTCCACCCGGGCGGGATCCCCCTCCCCGGCGGCAACGATCTGCCGCAGGCGGAAGGCCGGCAACCCCCAATCCTGAAAGACCACCGCAAACACCTGGTAGTACTGCTCCGGATCGTATTTGCGGATATCAATGCCGTTTAAGAGGATCTCCCCCTCCGTGGGGTCGTACAGTCGGCAGAGAAGCTTGATAAAGGTCGTCTTTCCGCTGCCGTTTTCTCCCACCACCGCAAGGCGCGAGCCGACGCGAAAGCGGAGATTGACATTTTGCAGAGCAAAATCCTCCGCCCCGGGATAACGGAAGGATACGTTGCGGAACTCCACCTCGTATTCCCGGTCACGCCGCTTTTCCACCGAAAGGGTACCCTGATACATCTCCTCCGGGATATTGAGAAAATCCAGCCCCAGCTTGATAAAGGGAGCTTCGCTGCGCACCTTGCCCGCAAAGCTCAACAGCTCGGACACGCCGCTTGCCACGCGACTGATGGAGGCCACGTACTGCGTCACCGCGCCGATGCCGAAGGCACCCGCCCAGGCCTTGAGGCAGACGTAGAGATAAACCATGCCGCCGAAGAGCTGGGAGGCGGCGACACCGGAGGCGTAGAGAAGTCCAACCTTACCACGAAGGAGCTTTGCAAATAAGCCGGCAGAATGAAACGTATTCTCTTTATTGTTGTTATACCGGTCGGAGAATTTCACCAAACCGTAGAGTCGAATATCTGCCGCGATTTTGGTCGTACTGCCTAAATATCCAAAGTGTCCAAAAAGGCGGTTGTTGAGGCGGTGATCTCCCGCAAGATTTGTCTCAATTTGTCTTGCCCGGTTTAAGAGCAACGGAGGAAGCATACTTGCAAGCAGGATAAGCCCTGCCGCAAGAATGAGCATCACCGGCCGGTCGAGCACCTGCAGCGCACCGCCGGCGGGCGGCACCCGGCTTTGGAAGAAGGAGAGAGTCATGCCAACACCTACAAGGATAGAGACAATTGCAGAGACAAGACCACCCAAAATATTCATCGCGTCGCCGACTGTCCTCCCCGGTCCACTCCAGTTTTGCTCGATGGTTGCAAAATGCTGCTGTACCGCAGTATCCTCACATTTGACGTAATCCATTCGCAAAAACTTATCCGTATAGAGCCGATGCAAGCGCCGTGAGGCGGTAAAGCCTTGGGTACTTTGCCAGCGTTCCAGAAACGCACTTGCAAGAGAGACGAGTGCCGCGCAGATCAGCGCAAGCCCTGCCCAGAGCATGAGCTTCTGCGGATCCTTATCCCCGGCAAGCTCATCCACCAGCCGCGCGGAAAACCAGATGCCGGCGTAGGGGCTGACGGCGGAAAAGATACGCACAGCAAGACGTGAAAGGACAAGTCCGGGCATTTCCCGCAGGCAAAGGCGGAAATCCGCCCACAGGACATGGAAGGCTTCCCGGCGGGAAAGCTGCTTTTTCGCGTCAGTTCTCTTCATTTCCGTCCCCTCCTTCCCGGTAATAGCGGCTCTGGATCTCAAAAAGTTCCGCATAGCCGCCGCCGGCGGCCACGAGCTCCTCGTGGGTGCCCGTCTCGGCCACCCTTCCGTCGGCAAGATAGATCACCCGGTCACAGAAGCGGGTGGAGGCCAGCCGATGGGAGATATACACCGAGGTTTTTCCCCGGGACATCTCGTTATATTTTGCGTAGACCTTGGCCTCGGCCAGAGGATCGAGGGCGGCGGTGGGCTCATCAAGCACGAGCAGCTCCGCCGACTTATAAAGGGCACGGGCCATCATCAACCGCTGGGTCTCGCCCCCGGAGAACATGACGGCATCCTCGTAAACCTCGCGGTTCAGGAGGGTGTCAAAGCCCCGGGGCAGGCTCTCGATCTTCTCCGTAAGCCCCGCCATCTCCGCTGCCCGGCGGATGCGGTCCATATCGATCTCCGTATCCGACTGGGCAATATTTGCCGCAACGGACAGGGCGAGGATCTGGAAATTCTGGAACACGGCGGCGATGCGCTCATAATAGGCTCTCCGGTCAAGGGTGCGGATATCCACGCCGTTTAACAGCACCCGCCCCTCCGTGGGATCAAGAAAGCCGCAGAGCAGCAGAACGAGGGTGGTTTTTCCCGCGCCGTTTCTGCCCACAACGGCAAGCTTCTCGCCGGGACGGAGGATAAGATCCACGTCCTTCAGCACGGGCACATCCGCATCCGGATAGGTAAAGGAGACCTTTTCCATGCGGATCTCATACCCCTTCTCCCCCGCCGGGGGCAGGGGATCCCCATCCTCAAAGCGGAAGGGCTCGGGATACTCCAAAAGCTCCCGCACCTCCGAGAGGACGATACTCTGCTTATGCAGGGAATTTGCATTGTTGAGGATACCGCGTATCCAGCCGGAAAAACCGCCCACCACGGAAAAATAGAGCAGAAATTCCGAGGCAGAGAGCCCATCCCGCAGCACCATGCCGATGAGATAGGCATAGGCAACTCCGTTCTGCAGAAGGACCAGCAGAAGGTTTACCACCTTTCCCCAGAGATAGGCGCCCTCCTCCCGGTGCTTGAAGGCGACGCAGGCGCCGATGGCCTCCCGCCAGAGCTCCGCAAGCCAGGGGCGGAGTCCGAAAATGCGGATATCCTTGGCAAGAGAATTTTTCCGAATATCATGCGAAAGATACCAGGTGTGTGTCTCGTGTGCAATCGCTTCATCCCGATACCGCATTGTCCAATTACCCAGCCATCGGTTGATCCACCAACCGGTCACGGCGGTAACGAGGATGACGGCGATAAGCAGCGGCTGCGCCCCGGAGAGCAGCACGCAATAAATGGCAAATCCCACGATGTTTTTTAAAAGATTCTGCATTGTAAGCCAAACCGCCTCTGTGGGCTGGCTGTTTCCGGCAGTTGCTTGCACTGCCGCCTTCTTCTTTTTATCAAAATCTTTTACAAGCACATTCTGATAGGAAGTGTTTCCGCATTTGTGCACGATCTTGCCAAGGATGGCGCTTCGCACAGTGATCAAGCCAAAGCCCCAGTTGCGGCTTGCGTAGGTTCTGAGCCCCATCAGCAGCATGGTCACCCCCGCAAAGCCGAGGATGGTGAGACAAAGCTCCCCAAGGCTTGCCCGCCGCTCCAGTGCGGCGAGAATGCCGGGTGTGATGAAGATGTCGACGAGATTCTGCCCGACCTTGAGACCGACCAG
>JAFYLV010000067.1 GCA_017556885.1 Clostridia bacterium
CCTTATAGAGGTTATAAAGCTCTACCATAGGCTTAAAGTGGAAGTCGGGCTCAAGTGATACGATCAGCTTCCACTCGGGGGTACGCCAACCGTGCTTGCGCATCCAGGTGCACTCGGTGATGTAGATCTCCTCTTCAGCCTCCAACTTCTCACCGCGGATGAGAGGCATCAGGCTGCGGCCGTCAAATTTGATGCCGGGATCAATTCCCATAAGCTCCATAAGGGTGGGAACGAGATCCTTATGCTGGCAATAATCATCAATGCGGATACCCTCGGGCAGGTGGCCCTTCCAGCACATAATGAAGGGAACGATCAGGGTAGGATCGTACATACCGTGATGATCGAAATAGCAATCGTGATCGTACAGAGTCTCGCCGTGGTCGGAGTTGAAGATAATAATGGTATCTTCTTCAAGTCCAAGGGCGCGAATCTTTTCCAGAACGATCTTGATGCAGGCATCCATATACGCAATGGCTGCATCGTACTGACCGATGACGTAATCGGGGTTTGTGCATCCCTTGGGGACCCAGCTGCCGATGTAATCGCCGAAGGGCTTGAAATCGTAGACCTTCTGCATACGGTCATCCGCAGGATCGAAAGCATCGCCCTGGAAGAAC
Source organism: Clostridia bacterium (assembly GCA_017556885.1). Taxonomy (GTDB): domain Bacteria; phylum Bacillota; class Clostridia; order Oscillospirales; family QAMX01; genus RGIG1911. The sequence continues at coordinate 618 of JAFYLV010000067.1, forward strand.
ATATCCTGGAAGGGAGCGGGTGCGAGGTAAGGGGAATGAGGATCCATGTGACGCAGGAAAAGGAAGAACGGCTGATCCTGCGCTGCCAGACGCTCAAGCTCCGGCAGGATCACTTCGTTCATATTCTCAGACTTATGGGCGCGGCCGTCGTCGTGATCGGGACCCCAGCCGGCAAAGCCAAGATACTTATCATAACCGACACCGGCAGCATTGCCTTCAAAACCTACGCAGGTGGAGGTATAACCTTCACGGCGGAGGATCTCTGCGAGCACAGGAGTATCCACGGGGATCGTGCTCTGATTCAAAGCAACAACTCCGTCACCGAAGCAGTCCATGCCGGTCAGCATGGAAGCATAGCCGGGGGTGGTGGGAATATGTGCGGAAATCAGATTATTAAAGGTAACGCCGCCCTTTGCATAATCGGTGATGTTCGGGGTGGTCATATGCTTGTAGCCGTAATGGCTCATATGATCACGGCGAAGGCTCTCCATACCGAAGAGGATAATATTGGGTTTCTTTGCCATAACCGTATTCTCCTTAATTTATTATCGTGCGCCGAGGATCTTCAGAATCGCATTCATATAGCCGTAGCTCTCGCTGGCAATCGCCTGGGCCTGCTGCAGTGTCTGGTCTCCACCGATGACCTCAAGGCAAACGGGGCCGTTATAGCCGGCATTGACGAGTGCCTGGAAATACCCGTAGAGATTGATCTCACCGCGTCCGCAGGCCTGCAGCTTCGGCTCACCGGGAGACGGTCCGGGGCCGTAGCAGTCACGGATATGCACGTGGCGCATATACTTAACGACAGATGCAAGCGCATCCTCCGGCTTTTCACCGGCACGGTGGATGTGGCTGGGATCCATGTCTACACCAAAGCCGGTGCTGGTAATGGCCTCTGCGGCGGCAATGGTGGTCGGCGTGCTGTAGATAGAGGCACCGACATGCGCTTTACAGCAGAGAGAAACACCGTAGGTCGCAGCCATCTCGGCGCGAGCCTGCAGGATCTCAATGGACTTTTCAAGGTCCTCAGGAACATTGGACTTTCCGCCGGGACCGACATTTACAACAGGGACACCGAGGAACTGCGCGGCCTCGAAAGCCTTGCGGAGACGGTCCTCATCGAGGCTTGCGACCTCCATAGACAGAAGATCGAGTCCAAGTTCTTCTGCAGCTGCCTTGATGGGCGGCGCGGAATTACGCCAGTCATCCAGCACGAGATGCTCACACATGCCCTGAATGGCAGAGAGCTCCACGCCGTCAAAACCGGCAAGTTTGGCCGCCTGCATTGCCTCAACAACGGTGAATGGCTTAAACAAAACTGTATTAACGCCAAGTTTAATCATCCGAAAATACCTCCACACGGATTTTGGATTTCATTACGGAGAAGCACCGTAAGGTGACATTTTGTACAATCTATATGTTGAGCAACAAAAACGTCTCTCCGTTTTAGTGCATTATAACATGTATGGAGAAAATTGCAACCCCAAAACGCAAAAAAGACGGAGTGAATTTCACTCCGTCCTACATCATGCCGTTATGAGCACATCAGCGGCAGAAATTATGCTGCCCGATGGCAAGATAAACCGGTTTGGAAAGCATGTATTGATTGGTGGACGTTTTCGGGTTATAATAATACAAACAACCGCCGGTCGGATCGGCTCCGTTGTAGGCCTCGCGCGCCGCGCGGATCGCCGATGCCGTTGCCGCACTGTAAAACTGGCCGTCGGCTACGGCATCAAAGGCTCCCTTTTGATAGATTACGCCTGCAACCGTATTGGGAAAGGATGCACTGCGCACCCGGTTCATCACAACGGCTCCGATGGCCACCTGCCCAAGATACGGCTCTCCCCTGCCTTCCGCTGATATGATCCGCGCAAGCATCTCAAGCTCCGCCTCACGGTTCTGAGTGGAGGAAGAAACGGATCCGCTGATCCCCAGCGCCGCAAGCGTCTCTGCGCCTACGATGCCGTCTACGGTAAGTCCGTTTTTCTGTTGAAAATACCGCACGGCAGAGGCGGTCTGCGAACCGTAAATTCCATCCACCTTCCCGTCATAATAGCCCCAGTTTTTCAGTTTGGTCTGGATCTTACGGACGGTTTCTCCGGTGGATCCCTGCCGGTAGGCCGCGGCATCCGCCTGCATGGCTAAGGCATCCGTGACCGCAACGACGCACATGATGACGGTCATCAGAATAACGACGATGGTTACAATTCTCTTTCTCTGCATATAAAACGACTCCCTGTCACTTTACGGAGGTACGCCCATGTTTCTCTTTCGAAAAAAGAAAAATCCAAATGCACCCGACCCGCGGCTCATCGCCCGTTTAAACGGAAAGTCTCTGCGCTATGTCACCCGAAGGGATGAGGGCGACTACAAAGAGACCGTGATCGGCAAAGGCGGCAGCCTGAATATTCGAAATGACGAAGTCATTATCGTCTGCGATGCCGGAGAAGTGCTCAAAAAACCGGTCGCAGAGGTCGTCATGGGCGAGCTCATGTCCAACGACGGTGCAACCTTCGAGTTCGACGGACCCGAAGGACGCATCACCATCGTTGCCTATTACACCTACTACCGTCAGGTCAATTAATCCCTGTCCGCACAGCCGCAGTTTCGGAACAGAAGAGAAATACACCAAAGCCCGGCCAGTGCCACCAGCGTGAACACAATCCGGCTGCCCAGGGCGGACTGTCCGCCAAAGATCCATCCAACGATATCAAAGCTGAAAAGTCCGATGGTGCCCCAGTTAAGCGCACCGACAATGACCAGCGCAAGTGCGATTTTATCAAGCATCATATTTTTATAACTCCTTTTTCAGATAATGCCTTCTGCACTGCGTATTGTCTCCAGTTGTTTCTGCAATATACATAAAAAAAGAAAGGCTTCCCGTCAAGTGCGGAAGCCTTTCTTTTTTTACAAAACGAATGCACGTTCCTCAAAGCGTTTTTTCAGTTCATTTGAAGGGAGATCGAACACCGGTGCTCCGGTATCGCAGCAAATCGCGGCAGCAACGCCGGCAGCCTCGCCGGTGGACATCATCGTCGCCTGTACACGAATGGATGCATAGGGTTCCCGCGTAGCAGAAACACACCGTCCGGCGGCGATCAGGTTCGGGAATCCTTCGCACACCATGCTTTCAAAGGGAAGCCAACAATCCCGCGGAAGCTTCAGCAGCTGCTGACCCGTTCCCGTCGCGGAATGGATATCCATGGGATGGGCAAGCTGCGCGGCCGGATGTGCAAAAACGCGGCCGCTCTCCACATCCTTGCGCGTAAGGGTATACACACCGCGGATGTGTCTTGACTCGCGGATGCCTGCATTGACGCCGGAGGTCACGATCTCACAATTTTGAAACTCCGGAAAGCTTTCGCGCAGAATATCGACCAGGGTAAACATATCCTCCCGCAGCTTCCGCTCCGCTGCAGCGAAGGCTGCGCTGTCAGTGGGGTCCACGGCCGTGCGGGTCATATTGACCGCGAGGGCACCGCTTGAACCGAGGAGCGTATTGAACCAGGGACCGCCAAACTGGGAAATGCGGTGTTCCGCCATTTTCTCCCGAACGACCTCGGCAATGGCGGTATTCCGCGAGGGCATACCGCCTTTTCCGTCATGATGGATAAAATCGCGAAGGAGGTCGGTATCCGTATCCACACCGCCGAGCACAAAG
>JAFYLV010000068.1 GCA_017556885.1 Clostridia bacterium
ACCGGGAGATCCGCGAGAAGGTGGATTCTGTGCTGAAGATCGTCGGACTTTCCCATAAGGCCAAACGCAAGCCGCCCGAGCTTTCCGGCGGTGAGCAGCAGCGCGTTGCCATTGCCCGCGCACTGGTCAATTCCCCGAAACTCATCATCGCGGATGAGCCTACGGGAAACCTTGATCCGGAACGTACGAAGGAGACCATGCGTCTGTTTAACCAGATCAACCGCATGGGCACTACCGTCGTCGTTATAACCCACGAGAAGAGCGTTGTCAACGATATGGCTAAGCGAGTGGTGTATCTGGAAAACGGCTGCATCCTCCGTGACGCAACGGGAGGGTACAACCAGTGAAAAAAGGAAATATTCGCTACTTTTTAAAAGAAGGCGCAGCAAATTTCCGCCTTCACCGCATTATGACCACCGCTGCCGTCATGATGCTCGCCGCCTGTTTTCTTGTTATCGGAACGTTTGTGATGATCGTTGCCGATATCAATAAGACCATTGATGATGTCGGCATGCAGAATGAGATCGTTATTTTCCTGCAGGATTATGTGGATGATATCTCTGCAGAAGATTTCGGTTATACGCTGATGGACATGGAGAACATCGCGTCGGTGAAGTTTGTCTCCCGGGATGAGGGACTGAAGGATTTCAGCGAAAACCTCGGAAGTGAAGAAATCTACAACAGTTATGTGGACGATAATCCCATCCGTCACAGTTATCACATCATTGTCCGTGATTTGAACGCGGTTGAGGACACTGTGGAGGAACTTCGGGCTATGCCCCAGATCGCCCGCGTCCGTGCATCCATCGAAACGGTGAACACCTTCCTGAAGTTTAGAAATGTTACGATGTTTATCGGTATTGCCCTGGTTGTTATCCTTGCGCTCATTGCCGCGGTCATCGTTTCCAACACCATCCGTCTCACCACCTTTGCACGCCGCGAGGAGATCGCGATCATGAAGATGGTAGGCGCAACAAACCGTTTTATCCGCGGCTCCTTCCTGGTGGAGGGCGGCATTATCGGCCTTTTGTCCGCACTTGTGGCATATGCTTTGCTTTTTGTGCTTTATCAGTTCCTGCTCGTGCCGGAGATGTCGCTTATTACACTCATTTCTTATGTTAGTTTCGGTTCCGTATGGCATCTGTTCCTTATCGGTTATCTGGTTGCCGGTATGCTGTACGGACTTGTTATCAGTTTCTTTACGATCAAAAAGTTCCTCCGTGTTTAAACTCCGGATGGTGTCCGGAAGAGAAAGGATAGTATTTTGTTTATGACCCAAAAGCTGCTTGTTCGCTCTGTTGCCCTGGTGCTCAGCCTTGTGCTGGCCTTTTCCGTAATTGCCGTTGGTGATTGGAATAAGGCCGAAGCTGCATCCTCCGTCACGGCACTGGAGAAGAAGCAGGACCAGCTGAATGCCCAGATCAAAGCCCTCGAAAAGGAGCTTGCCAATGCGAAAAAGGATCAGGCAAGCGCGATGAACCAGAAAAATATCCTTTCTTCGCAGATTTCTGCCTATCAGGAAGATATCGAAAACACCAACAGCCTCATCGCTGCCTATGAAAAGCAGATCACCGAGCAGGAGCAGCTCATTGTACAGAATACGGCGGATTATGACGACCTGTATGAAAAACTCAAGACCCGTATCCGTGTGATGTATGAGAACGGTAACGTCAGTTACCTTGAAGTTATGCTTACCAGTGCCAGCCTGTCGGATCTTCTGAGCCGCGCGGATGTTGTCAATGCGATCGTTGATTCCGATAATGAAAAGCTGCAGGATCTTCTGGAGGCGCGAAATGCCATAGAAGAGGCGAAGCAGAAGCTTGAAAATACCAAGACCAGTCTTGAGACGAAAAAAAGTGAGCTCAATGATAAAAAAAGCCAGCTCACCAAGAAGAAAAATGAGGCGGATGCACTTCTTGCGGACCTTTCCAAGCAGGTAATGTCCAATAAGCAGAATATTGCCAAGCTTGAGGCGGAAGAAGAAAAGATCGCCAAAGAGATCGCTGCAGCCGCGAAGGAAGCATCCAATAAAAAGCAGTATGTGGGCGGAAGCTTCCTCTGGCCGTTGACCGGTTATACCCGCATTTCCTCCTACTTTGGCATGCGCACCCATCCCATTACGGGAAAATACAAGCTTCACACAGGTATCGACCTGCCCGCCCCCAAGGGTACCCCGATCCTCAGCGCAAACTACGGAACGGTCATCCGGGCTGAGTATAATACCGCCTACGGAAACTACGTTATGGTTGACCACGGCGGAAATAAGAAGACTCTGTACGCGCATATGTCTAAAATGTCCGTTAAAAAGGGTGACGAAGTCTCTAAGGGACAGAAGCTCGGTGAGGTTGGTACCACCGGCTATTCTACCGGTAATCACCTGCATTTTGAAATCATCATTAACGGTTCTCAGGTCAATCCGCTGAATTATTTCACCCTGAAGTGATCTTCGCGGCAGCAACAAAAGGAGATTTGTTTCCGTGAAAAAACAGTATTCTTTTTTCCAGGTACTGCTGTTCGTGCTGCTCACGGCCTCGGTTACACTGGTGCTGACATTTTATTACACGGAAAGCCGGATCATAAGCCGGCTTTCCTCTGTTTCCGAAGCGCAGCAGCTATTTCTGAAACTCAATGAGGTCAAGCGCTGCGTCGATGCCAATTTCGTCGGTGATTACGACACCAAAGCGCTGGTTGACGGCGCGGTGGAGGGCTATATCGAAGCACTCGGCGATAAGTGGAGCTATTATCTCACGGCAGAGGAGTATGAAGCCACGGCCTCCAATCTTTCCGGCGGTTACACCGGCATTGGTGTGCGTGTCTCCTATGAGGTTGAAGCGGACGCCATGAAGATCGCAGAGGTGTACAAAAACTCCCCGGCTGCGACTGCCGGCCTGCTTGCAGATGATGAGATTATCGCCGTTGACGGAAATACGGTTAAGAGCGTCGGTTATGACGGTGCTCGTAGCCTATTGCAGGGTGAAACCGGAACCCCGGTACAGGTCTCCGTTCGCAGGGGAGAAGAGACCCTCGAATTTACGCTGACCCGTGCCTACGTTCGTGAAGAGAATGTTATTTCGACCATGCTGGATGGTAAGGTTGCTTATATCCGCATCAAGGAATATGCCGATGGCGTGGATACGGAATTTGAAAAGCAGCTTGACGAAATGATCGAAGACGGGGCGGAATCCTTTGTCTTTGATATGCGCAATAATGGCGGCGGCAAGCTTGCGGTTCTGCTCAATATTCTCGACCGACTGCTGCCGGAGGGCGTTATCTTCATCTCGGAGGATCGAGCCGGTTCGCGGGAGGAATTTAATTCCGATTCGCAGCATCTTTCGGCACCCATGACGGTGCTGATCAATAAGAACACCTACAGTGCGGCAGAGTATTTTGCTGCCGTCCTGCAGGAATCCGGTAAAGCGACGGTGGTTGGCGAGAAAACCACCGGTAAGGGATACGGTCAGGCAACGGTTGAGCTTTCCGACGGTTCTGCGCTAGTTATTTCCACCATTCGATACTTTACGCCGAATAACCGCAGTCTTGCGGCCACCGGTTGCGTCCCGAATGAGACCGTGGTGCTTGAGGATACCTCCATTCTGTCCTTAAACCGCGTCGATTTATCCCGGGATACGCAGCTTCGCAGAGCCTGCGATCTGCTTGTCGGTGTGGATACCTCGGTACCTGCAGAATAAATGTAATTTTCAGTTCGGGAATGAAGAAACTCGTTCCCGAACTGAAATTTTGTACTTGCGTGCGAAAAATACGTCGAAAAGTTTCGCGTTCCTTGCGGGAATGCGAACATTCACTTGACTATTTTGAAAATATTTGCTATAATATAATTTAATGTGGTTAAGTATGGCCGCA
>JAFYLV010000069.1 GCA_017556885.1 Clostridia bacterium
ATTATATTGTATATCCCGGACACGGCCGCCCCACCATCCTTTCTATCGAGAAGGCCACGAATGAGGCCATGCTCTCGGCGGTCAACGTATGAGAAGGGAAGACGGGATTTCGATTCAGTGCATCGGCCATGAGGAAAGGCATGCCGTAGTAGCAGGACTTACCATGCACCTTCCGGAATATGCCCCCGTGCCCGAGGGCGAGAGCGAAGTCCGCTGTGTTTCCAACATGGTTTGCGATACAAGGGCGATATGTGAACTTGTTCTGCCGCAGGGGACATTTACCGGAGAGGCAACTTGGGATGCAGAAAAGCATGGGGTTTGTTTTCCTGCGGATACGCCCGAGGAGCTTCGCCGACGCTGCCGCTGGCTGGTTGGGCTGAGCCTTTACCGTGCCGTTTGCAGCTTCCGCGGGGCGGAGAGTCCGTGGGGCGGACTTTCCGGTGTCCGGCCTGCAAAGGTGGCCGCAGCTATTCTTCGCCGCGGCTGCGATATTCAAAAAACCCAGCAGCTCTTGTGCGACTGTTATCTCCTTCACCCGGATAAAGCGGCCCTCTGTGCCGAAGCTGCGGCGGAGGAAATGAAGATCGCCGGCGCTTTGCAGCCGGAGGATGCCGCTCTGTATATTGGTATTCCTTTCTGTCCGACGGTTTGCGGTTACTGTTCCTTTGTCAGCCGTCGTGCGACACCGGATGTTCTTGCAGACTATAGTTCGAGCCTACACAGTGAGATATCTGCGCTGGGTGAAGGACTTCATGATGCGGGATACCGGGTTCGCGCCCTTTATATTGGCGGTGGAACTCCGACGGTGCTGGATCCCGATTCACTTCAAGCACTTTGTTTACATCTGCGCTCGTCGGTCGATCTGTCTGTCTGCGGTGAATTTACCGTTGAGGCAGGTCGCCCCGATACGGTTACACATGAAAAGCTATCCGTATTGAAATCCGCTGGTGTCGGACGGATCTGTATCAATCCGCAGACCCTTTCCGATGCTGTGCTTGCCCGTATCGGCAGACGGCATACGGCGGAGGATTTCCGCAGTGCGTTCCGTATTGCGCGGGAAATATCCGACTGGGAGATTAACTGCGATCTTATCGCCGGTCTTCCCGGCGAGTCAACCGAAGGCTATCTTGCCGGTCTTTCCGAGATCATTTCCATGTCGCCGGAGCAGATCACCGTTCATTCCCTTGCCTTGAAAAATGCATCCCGTATGACGGAAGAGGGACAGTCCCTCTCGGGACGTCTCGGGCGGATGCTGAACGAAGGTGAGATTCTTCTGCGTGCTGCCGGGTACCACCCCTATTACATCTATCGTCAGAAATTCTCCGATGGCGGCGAAAATGTCGGCTGGATGAAAGATAAGCATGTAAATGCATATAATATACTGATGATGGAGGAGCTTTGCTCCGTTTTTGCCGCAGGAGCAGGCGGTGTGTCAAAAATTCTGCGCAACGGCGGTCTCGACCGAATCACAAATCCCAAATACCCGGATGAATACAATCGTCGTATCGTTGAGATCGCGAATCGGAAGCGAGTTCTTCCTACACCTTTCAGAGGAGTTTGATTCCTATGTACAATTACAAAGATCTGAATGCGGCGGCTATTGCGGATCCAAAAGCCCTTTGCCGTGCTTCTGAAGAGGGATATTTTCGCCAGATCTCCGAGATCGCGGACGGAATTTCCGCGCATCTTGAAACCAGCCGTATTGCGCTGCTCTGCGGCCCTTCTTCTGCCGGTAAGACCACCACGGCAGGAAATATTACCTGCGCCCTTGCGGAAAAGGGTATTCCTTGCCATGTGATCTCGCTGGATGACTATTATCTTGACATTCATGAGGACTATCCGAAAAATCCCGACGGAACGCTGGATTTTGAATCCCCCTACTGCCTCGATATAGCGCTTTTAAAGGAACATTTTCGTGCCATCGAACAGGGAGAGCCGTTAACGATCCCGCATTTTTCCTTTACGGAACGTCGCAGATCCGATAAAACAACGGTTATTGATCCCGATGACGGTGTCGTGCTCTACGAGGGTATTCATGCGCTGAATCCTACAGTCATGGGGGGTGAGATCGAGAAAGCCTTCGGTATTTACATCCATATCGGTTCCGAAATTTACGACGGAGAGCAGCTGCTGCTCCCGAAAAACTACATGCGCCTTTGCCGCCGTATCGTCCGTGACCGGCGCAGCCGCGGAACACCCACCGAGCGTACGATTGGCATGTGGCCATCCGTTCGGGCAGGTGAGCACAAATACATCCTGCCCGGAAAGCCCCTTGCGGATTATGTGCTCAATTCCTTCCATCCCTGCGAGCCCGGACTTTTCCGCCCGCTGATCTTCAGCGCCCTGGATGGTGTTGACCACCCTCTGGCGGATGCTCTGCGGGAGGCTTATGGACGATTTGAAGAGATTTCGCCTGCATATGTTGCCGATACAAGCCTTCTGCGCGAGTTTATCGGTGATCTGAAGTAAGGAGATGAGAGCCGTGACGTACGATGAATTTGTAAAGAAATTTGCCGAGACGGCCGAAACGGTCGGCGATACCGTCGGTAAGGCTGCAAATACCGCCGTGAAAAAGGGTGGAGAACTTGCGGAGATCGCAAAGCTCACCCTGCAGAAGAACAATGCCCGTCAGGAACGTGACCGCCGCCTGATTTCCCTTGGAAGTCTCGTTTACGCCGCCCGTGGCGGAGTGGAACTGTCGGAGACAGACATGGAGAAGCTCTATGCGGAGCTTGATACGCTGACGGAAAATATCGAAACGCTTGATGCGAAAATTGCAAAGCTTCGCAATTCGAAAACCTGTATGAAATGCGGACGGTCGGTAGCAAAGGATTATAGCTATTGCCCTGTCTGCGGCGAAAAATTTTAAGTTGCCCTGAGGTCTTACATGAACATTCTAATTCGTGATGCCCGCGTGATTTTGCCTGATGCCGTTGTCCGTACATCTGTCGGCGTATCCGACGGGAAAATTGCATTTGTCGGGACTGAACTTCCGCAGGATTTTAAATATGACCGCGTGATCGATGCCCGCGGCGATATTTTGAGTCCCGGCTTTGTCAATGCACATTCCCATCTGCCGATGACCTTGCTTCGCGGTGTTGCCGATGATCTGAACCTGCAGAAATGGCTTTTTGATGAGATTTTCCCGCGGGAGGATCGGCTGGACGGCGGCATGGCTGCCATAGGTGCGCGGGCATCCATCGCGGAGTGTCTTGCCGGCGGAATTACGTCGGTTTCGGATATGTATTTCTTCTGTGATGATATCGCCCGTGAGGTTTTGAATTCCGGTATCAAGGCGAATATTGCCCGCGGACTTTCCGGCTATTTTGACGGTGCGAGCCGTGGGACGCATAAGGGCTTCTGTGAGCAGGAGCAGCTTCTGCGAGACTGGCATATGGCGGATGATGGCCGTATCCGTGCGGATATTTCCATTCATGCCGAATATACGACGACGCCGGAACTGTGGCGGGATGTTGCGGATTTTGCACGGGAGCACAGACTTATTCTGCAGACACATATTTCCGAAACGGAGCATGAGCATGCGGAGTGTATTGCAAAGTACGGAAAAACGCCCACCGAAGCATTTTTGGATGCCGGTGTGTTTGATTCCCGCGTATGTGCGGCACACTGTGTACATGTAACGGATTCGGATGCGGCTATTCTTGCCTCGCACGGTGCGGCTGCGGTGCATTGCCCCTGCAGCAACGCAAAGCTTGCTTCCGGCATCGCCCGTGTGGACGAGCTCCGAAAAATGGGCGTACATATGGCTCTCGGTACCGACGGCGCGTCTTCAAATAATGCGCTGTCCGCCTTCTCGGAGATGAAAACGGCATGCCTTATTGCAAAGCTTCGCGACGGGGATCCGACGGCCTTGCCGGCAGCGGAGTGTTTCCGTATGGCGACCTCCGGCGGTGCCTATGCCCAGGGGCGCGAGGCAGAGTGCGGAGAGATCCGTCCGGGAATGGATGCGGACCTTGTGCTCATTTCCACGGACCGTCCGAATATGATGCCGCTTCATAATGAACTTTCGGCTCTTGTTTATTCTGCCGACAATACCTGTGTACGTATGACCATGGTTCGCGGTAAGATCCTCTTTGAAAACGGCGAGCATACGACCATTGATTGCGAGAAGCTCCGCTTTGAAACGGAGCGTATCCGCGCGCACCTTGCATAACATATACGTTCTTTTCTTCACATAAAATACCTCCGAGATTTAATCCGGAGGCATATATGAAAAAGGGAAGAGGCGTTTCATACGGCGCGACCGTGCTTGCACTGTCCAATATTCTTGTTAAATGCATAGGCCTTTTATTTAAGATCCCCCTTGCAAATCTCAGCGGCGGCACGGTGCTTGCGTACTTCAATATGGCAATGTCGGTGTTCTCCTTTGGAATGATCTCAGTCACTGCGGGTCTTCCGACGGCTGCGGCGCAGATGATCGCTGCGAGTCCCGAGCAAAGGCGAGCTCGTGTATCCCGCGCCGCTGTATTGCCGGCACTGATTTTCGGCGCAATATCCTCGGTTCTGGTATTTTTGGCAGCTCCTCGGTTTGCGCTGCTTGCGGGGGATGGGGCATGTGCGCCGGCGATCCGTGCCATTGCTCCCGGGATCTTTGCCTGTTGCCTGGTTTCTGTCCTGCGGGCG
>JAFYLV010000070.1 GCA_017556885.1 Clostridia bacterium
AACCGTATCTCCTTTGGGACTTCAATGGAGATTACACACCTCAAATGAGAAATAAATTCATCTCCGAAACTACCTGCTACTGATGCCAAAACGAAGTCATTTTCACCGTTTACAATGTGTGTAAGTAATGATACAACTTCCCCATAGGGACGGGATTTTTCATACGGATAATCAGGATTGTCTTGTTTGGAAAAGTATATATCTTCAATATCAATGAATTGGAGATTTAATCTTTTGGCAAGTGCTTTTGCCAGTGTGCTTTTTCCTGCTCCGTTTAAACCGCAGACTAATATAGCATTGCCCATATTTATTCCCCTTTTTACATTCAAGTTGGTCTAACCGTTTCGCCCATTCTATCACATGACTGTAAGATATACAAGAACAGTCCCGACAGATAGTCTGCCAGGACTGAAACTGTTTTACGAACCCCGCCCGTTTCGGGGTCTCTTTTTTTGCTGTCTTGCAGGTTTGACGATTATGTCGGATTGTAAAGATGGAATAGCAGCACGGCGAAATATGCCTCCGTGTGATACAATGACACAAAAGCTCATTCACAGGAGGTATTTTACATTATGTCAACCGTTTACGGATATATCCGGGTCAGCACCCGGGAGCAGAACGAGGATCGCCAGCGTATCGCCCTCGGAGAGTTTCCCGTTTCGCCGGGAAACATCTATCTGGACAAACAGTCCGGTAAGGATTTCGACCGTCCGGCATGGCATCGCCTTGTACGCCGTATGAAGCGGGACGATGTGCTATGTATTAAATCCATCGACCGCCTTGGCAGAAATTATGAGGAAATTCTGGAGCAGTGGCGCATCCTGACCAAAGAAAAGGGGGTGGATATCGTGGTGCTGGATATGCCCCTGCTCGATACCCGGCGGGGCAGGGATCTGCTGGGAACCTTTATTTCCGATATCGTGCTGCAGCTTCTTTCCTTTGTGGCGGAAAACGAGAGGGATAATATCCGCACCCGTCAGGCGGAAGGCATCGCCGCCGCCAAAGCCCGCGGGGTGAAGTTCGGCCGTCCGCCCCATCCGCTGCCGGAAAACTTTTATGAGCTTCACCGGGCATGGCGGGATAAAAAAACATCCCTCCGCAAAGCAGCCGCCGCCTGCGGGTTGCCGGTGGGTACGTTTTACGGGAAAGTGAAAAGATTGGAGAAAGAAGACGGTTAACACACTTTTCCTTGACGGATGTGCCGCGGCAGGATATACTTTAAGAGAAAAGAAACACGCGGAGGATTAGAGCAAGATGCGGATTCTGAATTTCGGTTCTCTGAACATTGATTATGTATATTCCGTTCCTCATATTCTGCGGCCGGGAGAGACCCTCGCCGCGAGCAAAATGGAACGCTTTGCCGGCGGTAAGGGTTCCAACCAGACGGTAGCGCTGGCACGGGCCGGTGCGGCGGTGTGGCATGCGGGCTGCATTGGTGCGGACGGCGAATTCCTGCGCGATATGCACCGTGAGGCTGGTGTGCATACGGAGTTTCTGCGCACGGTGGAGGGCCCCACGGGCTCGACCGTCATTCAGGTTGAGAAAAGCGGCGAGAACTGCATCATTTACCATCCCGGCGCAAACCATCGAATCACGGCCGAGCAGATCGCGGAGACCCTTGCGAATTTTGGCAAGGGAGATATTCTCCTTCTGCAAAATGAGATCAACGCGCCCGCAGAGATCATCCGCGCGGCAAAGAAGCAGGGCATGAAGGTCTTTTTCAATCCCTCGCCCATTACCGATGCAGTGAAGCAATATCCGCTGGAGCTGGTGGACTGCTTCCTTGTCAACGAGATCGAAGCCGCAGAGCTTGCAGGCACGGAATGTGACCCGGCGGCAGCCCTTGCGGAAAAATATCCGGATGCGGAGATCGTCATGACCCTCGGAAAACGCGGGGCGATCTGGCTATATCAGGGCGTGCGCATTGCAGCGGAGGGCTTTTCCGTCCGGGCGGTGGATACTACCGGTGCGGGCGATACCTTTACGGGATATTATCTGAAAGCCCTGTGTGACGGACTTTCCACGGAGGCGGCCCTGCGCCGCGCCTGCGCAGCGGCGGCCATTGCCGTCGGCCGGATGGGAGCCGCGGCGGCAATTCCGGCCGCGGAGGAAGTAGATGTGTTTCTTGCGGAAAGGGGATAAAGATGGATCGGAAATGGCAGGCAAAATGGATCACATCGGCGGATTTTTTGCATCAGCGCCCCATTGACCCTACCCGCGGCGAACGTGCGGAGCACACGGCAGCGGATACGGGGGGCTTTACCCTGCAGATCAACCGACATCAGATCTTCCGCAAGGTCTTCACCATGCCCGCGCGCTTCGGACGGGTGCAGGCTGCCGTCACGGCGGACGATTTCTACCGTCTGTACATCAACGGAAGTCTCGTTTGCCTCGGTCCGGCACCGGGGTATCTCTTCCATTATAACTATAACGTCATCGATATTACCCGCTATCTGCACCCCGGCGAGAATCTCATTGCCGCAGAGGTCAGCTATGAGGGCTATCTCAACCGCGTGACGGGTTCGGCTGACCTGCGGATGGGTTTTCTCTGCGAGATTTTTGATACAAAGCGTGTCTATGCCGCGACGGACGGAAGCTGGCTGACCGCCCGGCTGAACTGCTGGCGCGCGGTGGGTTACGCAGGTTATGAGACCCAGATGCTTGACCATCTGGAAGCATCCCGCTATGACAGTCGCTGGAAGAGCGACCGGGATTATGCAAAGGATCTGGTACCCGCCTCTGTTAATCTCCACGACGATCACGTGCTTTACCGGCAGTGTACCCCCACGGTGGATTTCTACCTTCTGAAGGCAGAACGGCAGTATTTTGCGCCGGGCGGAGAACTGATCCTTGACTTCGGGCGGGAGATCACCGCGTCGCTTGCCATCCATATCAAGGGCATGGCAGGTTCCTGTCTGCGCATCCGCTATTCCGAGGAGCTGCAGGAGGACGGTGCCCTGCGCTATCCCATGCGCTGCATCAAAAATGAGTATGAGGACCGCATTTATTTCTCCGGCGGCGAGGATGTCTTTGAGCCCATGAGCTACAAGGCTTTCCGCTATGTGGAGCTGCAGATCGTTCCCTGCTCGGAGGTATCTGCCCGGCGGGAGCTGGAGGCCGCAGCGGCCTCGGTGCTTGCCGTGGTTCGCCACTATCCGCTGCCAGAGGAGGCTTGCCGCTTCCGGGCGGACGATGCGCGCCTTACAAAGATCTTCGAATTGTGCAAAAACGGCGTGCGCTGCGGAACGCAGGAGGGATATCTTGACTGTCCCAGCCGCGAAAAGGGGCAGTATCTCGGTGATGCGGTCATCACAAGCCATGCGCAGTACCTGCTCTCCGGAGATTCCCGCCAGTTCCGCAAATGCATAATGGATTTTGCCTATTCCACGGCCATCTGTCCGGGCATGCTCGGCGTGGCACCGGGAGCATATGTGCAGCACATTGCCGATTTTATCCTGCTCTATCCCTATATGTGTGAGAACTTCATCCGGCTGACCGGCGAGCGGGATATCCTGACGGATGTGCTTCCCGTCATCTGCGAGATGCTGGCATGGTTCGGCGGCCATATGCGGGAGGATGGCCTGCTGCACAACGTATCCAAGAAGTGGAATCTGGTGGACTGGCCGGAGGGCGACCGCGACGGCTATGACTTCCCTCTGAAGCAGCCCACACCCCCCGGTTGCCACAACGTCATCAATGCCCTGTGGTACGGCGCGCTCTCTACCTTTGAGCGCCTGCGCGGGCTTTGTCCGGAATATGCGCACCTTGCGGCGCCCATCGAATCGGCTCGGGTGGCGGAAGCCTTCCGTGCGGCTTTCGGCGGCGGCGAGGGCGGACTCTTCCGGGATACCGAGGCAAGCCGCCACACCGCATGGCACTCCAACATTTATCCCCTTTTCTTTGGTATGGCCAATTTGGAGGAGCGCCGCGCCATTCTGGATATGATCCGCCGCCGCGGTCTTTCCGGCAGCGTTTTCAATGCCTATTTCGTACTTTTGTCCCTCTGCCGTGCCGGCGAGGCAGATCTTGCCTTTGACATGATTTGCCGGGACGGCGAACGCTCCTGGGCGCGGATGCTTGCCGACGGTGCCACCTCCTGCTTTGAGGCTTGGGGGAAGGATGCCAAATGGAACACCAGCCTCTGCCATCCCTGGGGGTGCACGCCCGTTATCCTTCTTGCGGAATATGCGGCGGGCATCCGCTTTATCGAC
This sequence comes from Clostridia bacterium, assembly GCA_017556885.1. GTDB lineage: Bacteria > Bacillota > Clostridia > Oscillospirales > QAMX01 > RGIG1911. The sequence continues at coordinate 4,212 of JAFYLV010000070.1, forward strand.
CCTGCAGCGGGTGTATACGCCGTTCGTCCCCATCTGCCGGAATGTGTCAACGGCATGCATTTCACCATAAAGCTTGGCGGCGGGCGCATCACGGTGGATGCCGAGCGGGGAAAGACACCCCGCGTGCGGCTTTCCGGCGGTCTGCGGTTGGATTAAGAAGGGAGCTGCAGCATGAAAGCACTTATCACCGGCGCAAGCTCCGGCATCGGGCGGGATATTGCCCGGGAGCTCGCCGCCCGGGGGCATTCCCTCATTCTCGTTGCCCGACGGCGGGATCGCCTGGAGGAACTGGCGGCGGAGCTGGACGTTCCCACGCGTATCCTCGTCTGCGATCTTGCCGAAGAGGCGGAATGCCGCCGCCTGTACGCGGAAACGCGGGACGATGGGGTGGATATCCTTGTCAACAACGCGGGCTTTGGGCTGCTCGGCCCCTTTGCGGAGACCGATCTGTCCCGGGAACTTGCCATGATCCGCACGAATATCGATGCGGTGCACATCCTGACAAAGCTATTTTTGCAGGATTTCCGGAAGAAGAATGCCGGATATATCCTCAACGTGGCCTCCTCGGCGGCATTTCTGCCGGGCCCGCTGCTGTCGGGCTATTACGCCACCAAGGCCTATGTCCTTCGCCTGACGCAGGCGGTGGCAAAGGAGCTCTCGGCGGAAGGCTCCCGCGTGTACGTCGGCACCCTATGCCCGGGACCGGTGTGGACGGAGTTTGACACGGTCGCAAACGTGCAGGCATCCCTTACCGGCATGGAAAGCCGGGACGTGGCACGCATCGCCGTGCGGGGCATCTTCCGCAAAAAGAGGGTCATCACCCCCGGCTTCGGCATCAAAATGGGACGCCTCGCGGCAAAAATACTTCCCGACCGGCTGCTCCTTTCCTTTGCATACCGCACACAGAAGAAAAAACTTGGATAAAACGGCGGAAAGACCCTCTCAATCACCTGCGGTGACAGCTCTCCCAAAGGGAGAGCCAATGGGGCCGTCAATATAAGAAACGGAGCGTACCGAAACCGGTACGCTCCGTTAACTTTTGTTATTGCTTACTGTCTGCCGGTGGAGCCGAAGCCGCCTTCGCCGCGGGCGGTGTCGTCCAGCGCATTACATTCCTCCGCCTCCCATTCCGGGCAGGGAAGAAGCACCAGCTGGGCGATACGCTCCCCGGGAAGAAGGGTCTGGGGCTCGGCGCCGTGGTTGTGGAGGGCGACGAGGATCTCTCCGCGGTAGTCGGCATCGATAACCCCCACCTTGTTTGCGGGCGCAAGGCCGCGTTTGGTGGCGAGGCCGCTGCGGGCAAAGATGAAGCCTGCATAACCCGGAGGAATGGCGGCGGCAAGGCCGGTGCGCACAAGACGGGTCTCGCCGGGGGCGAGGGTGATCTCTTCGCCGGGCAGGGCGCAGAGATCGGCGCCGGCGGCAAGGGCGCTGCCCCGGTGGGGAAGCACGGCGCGCGCATCAAGTTTCTTGAAAGGTACAGTCATGGTTCATTCTCCTTTTGTACGATAGGCAAGCACAAGAATCCGGTCGTAATTGCCGTCGGTCTCGCAGGTGGACAACGTGAGGATTTCATCTCCCCATGCAGGACGCTTGCCGGTGTCATAAAGCCGGACGGATTCCACCAGCTCGAGATACCGCGCAAAGGCGGCCTCGCTCTGCCATACGGTGGAGGCATAGGGATTGAAGGCGGGGTTTTCAATATCCAGCAGAAACACGGCAAAGATCTCGTAATTTGCCAGCCGTTCGGTGGTGTCAAAACGGATGACGGGGTGCGCTTTGAAATAGGCCGGATCTTTATAGCGAACGAGGGCGCCGAACATTTTGTCTCCGCGGATATGGTGGCCGTAGATGATGAGGTGCTGGCTTTCCCCCACCGTGCAGTCCTTATCCATAAAGGGAGTGCCGTAAACGCTGCTTGATTTATAGAAGGAGCGGCGCAGGTAATATTGCTCGTCCTGCTTTGTCTGCACCACGGGGTAGGACAACGGAGTGTTGTCAATGCGCACCCAGCCGACGAAATCGGAGTTCATGGCGGCAAAACGCGCATATTTATGCTCGTCCGGCTCGGGCGTCGGCGTGGCGGCGGGGGTGGGCGTCGGTGTCCTATCGGGTGCTGCGGTGGGAGCCGGGGTGGCCGTGGCGGAAAGCATGGCTTCCAGCTCCGCAAATTCCCGTTCGGCCTGGGCGCGGTCATAAAGATCGTAGCCCCAAAGCGCCGCAAAAACAAGAAACGCGGCGGCGCAGAGGATCATCCCGACGGTATACAGCTTCTTTTTCATAGGAAAGGGATCAATACATGCCGAAGCTTGTGACGGCGGCATCGTAGCAGCGGGTCATGTTCTGTCCCTCCTTGAGCTCCGCAATGCCGAAACGGCTGCAGTCGGCAAAGAAGGCGTTGATCTTTGCCATGCGCTCGGGATCGGAATCGGGAAGGGTGCTGATCTCGTAATAGCGCAGGGGCATCCGGGCGATCTGCACACGCTCCAGAATATCAGCGTTGTCGGCCAGCCGCTCGGCACGGTCGAAGAGCTCTTCCGCCCGGCGGATGTTTTCCTCCGTCATAAACTTGCAGATGCCGTGGGTGGGAGGCTCCTTACCCTCAGCAAGGCACTTTTCGTAGGCGGAGCGGGTGATGGAGGCGCAGATGTAGTCCTGAAGGTTGTTGGGGTTCGGGGGCATGGTGGACAGGAACATATGCATGTCGTTTTCGCGGTTCATAACGGTGTCGCGCAGCATGTCGATATACTGACGGATGGGAGAGGCAGCCATGCCCCAGTAGGCATCGCAGAACTCCTCCAGAGCCGTGCGGTCGTCGTAATCGGGATTCCACAGGCACTTTGCGAGAATGTATGCGCGCAGCTCCTGCATTTCCGTGTGGGCAGAGGTGGTGCAGTTCTGCTCAAACACACCCTTGACCCCGTGGTCGCGGAAGAAGCGGAGATTGGGACCGAGAACGTGGAGGTTCGGATGGGGCATCAGGAAGCAGCGGAAGTTGGTGTCATAGTTCCAGACAAAGAGATTGTCGGTAATTTTGCCCCAATCGACGATATCCCGGGGGAAGAAGGGATTGCGGCCGTCGGGATTGCGCAGCTCACGGCGGACGGTGTCGCAGGTGCCGTGGGGATGGGCAAAACACGCCTCAATGGAACATAGCCAAACGGCCACGTTCTTGTGCGCCTCTAGCCCGGTGGGAGCCGTCTGGCCGTACTGGTAGGCATAGGTCTGCAGAAGCTTGTCGGGAAATTCCACGGAAAGCTCCTCGGCGAGACGGTTTAAGAAGGTGAGGATCGAGCCGGAGAAGGCATTGTACTTCTCGTCGATCTTTCGGCAATTCTCACACTCGCAGGCACCAAGGCAGTCGTTCTGCGCGACATCCACGCCGATGGCATTGGTGGTGCGCAGGCGTTCGCGCAGCTTGTCCTTGCAGATGCGGAAAACGTCGGGATTGGAAAGGCAGATCTGACGGTTTTTGACGCGCTCGCCGTTGACCAGGGAGAAATACTCGGGATGCTCGTCAAAATACTCCTCCGGAGGAATGAGATTCCAGAAGGAATGACCGGCGGGAGCGTGGCCGGAGGGGCCGCCGTAGGGATCCAGGACGGGGTTCGGCGCGAAGCCGCAGGCATTCAGGCGGTTGCGCATCACCCAAAGGGGATCGTTCAGTGCCGTGAAAACAAAGCAGTTGCGGTAGCGGAAGGCGGGATTGTAGCGGTAGTCGATCTCGGGGATCTCCAGCGTATCCTTCTTTGGCACGCGGGTGCAGTCCGGAGAGAACCAGCGGATGCCGAGATAATCCTCCAGGAACTGGTAGACGGCATAGAGTGTGCCGCGGGGACTGCCGCCGCAGAGAAGCACACGGCCGCCGGAGGTACGGATGACAATCTCCTCCTCCTTGAGCTCCGTGCGGTCAAAGGTGATCTCGGAGGGACGGGCGGCGGGAGGTGTTCCGATGCAGATGAGATACTCGCGATGGGTGCCGTAGGGAGTGCTCACGGTGGGCAGCTCCACACCGGTGGACTCCGCAAAGAAATTGCGGAATTCTTCGGCGGCAAAATGCTCTGCAGGGGCGGCATCGCCGGGCAGATAAATGGCATAGGCGCTCTTTCCGTGGCTGGCAAGGCGCAGTTTCTTTTCAAACATGGTGGGAAACCTCCGGTCAATATATTCCTACGTTGATTATACCTGACTTTAGAGAAAAAACAAGCCCCAAACCGCAAAAACGGTTTGGGGCTTGCAAAAAAACTTACAGTTCGGCGCAGAGTACGGCACCGGCGGGAACGGTGAGGGAAAGCCATTCGCCGTCAAAGGAGGCATCGATCTCGTGGGTGCCGGTAAAGTGCAGATCGCAGGTCACGTCGGCATGGCGAAGGCGGAGCGAAGTTTCGCGCTCCGCGGGGGCGACAAGGATCAAACAGGCCTTACCGCTTGCGCGATGCTTCCATACGGCGGAAAGCACGGGAGCGCAGCGGATCTCGCCCACCTGAGAGCCTCCGATGACCGGCTCGCCGGCACATTCCGTTACCGGGGGACGCTGAAGCTCGCCCTCGGCAATGAAATCATGGCAGCGATTGCGGATCCGGGCGCAGTCCGCAACAAAATCGCGGCTGGGCAGCGCAAGGAAGGTCTCCGGGCGGATCCAACCCAGCTGCTCGCCAAAGGTCAGAGCCTGGGCGGCATAGATGCGGGCGGTGGAGTCGGAAACGTTGGTGTATTCACGGCCGAAGAAAACTGCAGTGCCGGCATAAACGGCGGTGAGGGCGGGAACCTGTCCGTTGTACCACCACATCCAGGAAAGGAAGCCGTCAAAGGAGCGCAGGTAGGCATCCGAGGTGCCTTCGGTGGTGAAGAACTTGCGGGCAGGCTTGCGCAGATTCAGCCGGTCCATCAGCGTGCGGTAGGCGTTGATCCACCAGGCACCGCCGCCGGGGGCATGGGCATGACGGGGATCGCAGCATGGTTTTGCCTCGGCGCAGGCGACCTGATCGATGTAAAGAGCATCGCAGTCCATTTTGCCAAGCACACCGTCGGCAAGCTCACATACCTTGTCCTGCCACAGGGAGGAAGAGGGACACATAACGGCAAGGGAGACGGAATTTCCGTCCTTTTCCTTGGAGAGGTAGACCTCCTCAAAAAGCTTTCCGTCGATATCTTTTGTGGCCCAGGGCTTTGCAAGGGTGGAGAAGAGCCAGTCGCGCTCCTCCTGATCGTGGGTGTCCCAAAGGCGGCCGTTGATATAAGGCATCACGAGCATGCCGGCATCCTGCAGCCGGGCAAGGGCGGCGGGAACACAGTCACGGATGGGGAAATAATGGGGATAATCGTTGTCAAAGGGGATGCGGTGCCAGCAGTAGACGTGGCTTCCGCTGGGAACGCCGATCATGGCATCGGCTTCCAGGGCAATATCCGTCCAGGTGTTGTCCTCTGTCACGCTGGAAAGCCACCAGTGATCGCGGCTCCACAGGGGGGCAGGACGTACGGCGCGGATGCCGTTTTCGTCCAGCTCAGGCATCCATGCGGCGGTCATGGCAAACTTTTTATACTCCATCGCGGCGTCAAACCAGTCGCCGTCGAAAAGACGCCATACGACCTCGCCGGGCAGATCCTGCGAGTTGCGGGCGATGCCCATGCTCTCGGCAGGCAGCAGACCGGAGAAGCAGCCCTCGTGCTCTTCGGTCTCCTTATCGATGCGCAGCTCCTTGTAAATGCCCTCGCGATCCTCGTAACCGATGTACAGACCGCGGCGTGCCTCGCCGTCATAAACGGCAAAGTAGGACATGGAAGCCTGCGACGTGGGATACTTGCAGGAACGGCGGATCTCAATATCCGCGATATCCTCCCAAACGATGCCGCAGCCTCGGGGATAGAAAACCTTGGTGGTGGTCCGCGCATCAAACCAGACCTTGGGGTACTCAACGCCCGTCAGAGAAATGTCGCTGCGGAGATTTTCCACCCGGGTCAGCCAGCGGATGCCGTTGTTCTCCGGCTGCGCCGTAAGAATGACGGTAATGCCGGAAAGCTCGCCGGGTGCGGAGAAATACAGACGGGTGAGTGCTCCGTCCGTTTCCGTGCGGAAGGAGGTAAAATCCCGGTCGGAGAGATACTCCGCATCCTCTCCGTCGGTAAGATTGCGAAGCCGAAGTTTAAAGAAGGGACGGGAACCGCCGGTAAGGATAGGCATACCGGCAGCATCTTCAATACGGGTCAGCGCGGCACCGCGGCCGGTTTCGGTCAGCGTGACTGCAAGTGCGCCGCCGATGATCTGATATTCATGGTAAGTATTCATAACGATCTCCTTTCAAGATCAGAGAAAGCGTATTTTTACAGATCCGCCCAAAGGACCGCGCCTCCGGGCAAGGTCAGCGTAAGCATTCCGTCCTGCATATCGCAGGAGACCGTGTGGTTGCCGGAAAAGACGGGGAGCTTATCGAGCGCCTCAACACGCAGAGAAACGGTACAGGCCTCCTTGCCGGGAGCGGCGAGGAAAAGCCGCCGACGAAGGGTCTTGCGATCCTGCCAGACCGAGGCGAGGACCGGGGGCGAGCTGATGGCCTCGGCACTGGATTTTCCGGAAAGGCAGGCGGCGTCTGTCCGGATCTCCGGGGGACGGCAGAGCATTCCGGATAGGAGAAAATTGCGGCCTGCATAGCTTTCGCGGACACAGGCAGTGTAAAAATTCCGGGTAAATTCATCCGCGTTTTTAAAACGCAGCGTGGAAATCCATCCCAGCTGTTCTCCAAAGGTATAGGCCTGCGCGGCAAAGATGCGCATGGTGTCGTCGTCAATATCGCCGTACTGCCGGCCGAAGCACAGCGCTATACCTCCGTATACGGCGGTCAGCGCGGGGATCTGACCGTTATACCACCAGCTCCATCCTAAAAAAGCGTCAAAGCAGCGGAAATAGGCGTCGGTCGTGCCTTCGGAGGTGATGAACTTATCGGGTCCGCCTTCGCGGGCAATGCGGCTGACTGCGGTGCGGCAGCTATCTGTCCACCAGCTGCCGTTGCCGGGGTCGTGGTCATGGCGCGGATCGCAGCACATCCGCGGCGGTGCGCTGGCGGTCTGGTCGATATAGAGACCGTCGCAGTCGAGCCGCTGCAGGATCTCGCGGCTGATCTCGGCAAGCTTGTCCTGCCAGAAGGCGGTGGTGGGACACATCACGCCGTAAAGCACGTAGCTGTCATCTGCTTCGCGGACGGCATACCATTCGGTGATGGGCTCACCGGTTGTATCCTTTACGGTGTGAGGCTTTGCCAGCGCCGTGAACTGGTAGTCCTCCAAGCCGCGGTCGCGGGTATCCCAAAGCCTGCCGTTGATGTAGGGCATGGCCGGAATATTTGCGGCGCGAAGCTTGCGCAAATATTCGGGAAAAACATCTTTTTCGGGGAAGTAGTGGGGATAATCGTTGTCGAAGGGAATTTGATGCCATTGGTAAACATGTGCGGCGCAGGGAACACCCAAATCCCCGGATAAACGGATGAGCTCATCTGCATCGTTATTGTCGTCGACAAAGTCCACCCACCAGTGGCCGATGTTTCCGAGCTTTTCGTTGCGATGCCGGCGCAGACCGAATTCATCCAGCTCCGGCATCCAGCGCGCGGACAGGGCAAATTTTTTGTACTCCATGGCGGCATCGTACCAGTCGCCGTCAAAGAGGCGCCATACGCAGACGCCGGGGATCGGCTGGGAGTTCTGCACCTTTCCCATAAACTGCGAGGGTAAAGCGCAGGACAGGCAGGAGCCGTCTTCACCCTCGGCGCGGCGGATCATAAGATGCTTCAGCGAAGCGCCCTCGTCCTCATAACCCACATAAACACCGCGGCGGATGGCCGCGTCATAGACGGCGCAGTAGGACATCGATGCCTGATAGGAGGGATAGCGCATACGCCGGCGATGCGGACCGGTATGCAGATCCTGCATCACGAGACCGCAGCCGGTGGGACAAAAATACCGGGACTCGGGGGTCGGGTCAAACCAGAAACGGGGATATTCCACCTCGGTGATGGTACAGTCTGTACGGTGGTTGACAACATAACCCGTAAAACGGATGCCGTTTTCCTCCGCGGCGGCAGAAAACAGAACCTCAATACCTTCCAGTCCGCCGGGGGCGGAGAAACGGAGACTGGCGCCGTTGGCATGCGTTTCGGCAGAAAAACTTTCGAAATCCGTGTGGGAAAGAAATGCGCGCTCCTCCTCGCCAATCCTAACGGAAAGCCCGAAAAAGGGCTGGCCGCAGTGGGAGAATATCGGGCGGTTTCCGTCGGTGACCTCTGTGAGGGCAGCGCCGTGACCGGTTTCAGTGAGAACGATAGAAAGCGAACCGCCGGTTATACGGATGTCGGACATAATATGATCCTCCGCAGGAGAATGGTTTTTTCAGGAAAGCTTGGCCTGAATGCTGCCGTCTGTCACAGTGAGCTGAACGACAGAGAAGGAATCGCGCCAGGCGGTGATGACAGCGGCGGCGATGCGGTCCTCTACCTCCTTCTGGATGCGGCGGCGCAGGTTGCGGGCGCCGAATTTGACGGAATAGGAATCGCGGACCAGATGATCCACCACGGCATCCTCCCAGGAAAGGGTGATATCGCGGCCGGCGAGATTGTCGCGGAGTTCACCGAGCATAATACCGCAGATGGCAGCAAAATCCGCCTCGGTGAGGTGGTTAAAGGTAATGATCTCGTCCACGCGGTTCAAAAATTCGGGACGCAGGAACTCCGACAGAGCCTTCATGGTGCGGTCGCTGTCCGCAGAGGCTGCGGAAGCACCGAAGCCGAGGGAGGCGGAGCTGCGCTCGCTGCCCGCATTGGTGGTCATGACGATGACGGTATTCTCAAAGGAGACCTCGCGGCCGTGGGCATCGGTAATACGTCCCTCGTCAAGGATCTGCAGCAGGATGTTCATCACGTCGGGATGCGCCTTTTCGATCTCATCAAAGAGCACCACGGAGTAGGGACGGCGGCGGATCTTCTCCGTCAGCTGACCGGCCTCGTCATATCCCACATAACCCGGAGGAGAGCCGATAATGCGGGAAACGGCGTGCTTTTCCATAAATTCCGACATATCCAGCCGGATGAGAGATTCAGGGGCATCAAAAAGATCCTGGGCAAGCAGGCGTACAAGCTCCGTCTTACCAACACCGGTGGGGCCGGCGAAAATGAAGGAAACGGGCTTACGTTTGGGGGAGACACCGGCGCGGCTGCGGCGGATGGCGGCGGACACGGCAGCCACGGCGGCGTCCTGACCGATGAGCCGAGCCCGCAGACGGTCGGGCAGCGTAATGAGACGCTCAAATTCCTGCTCGCAGACGCGGCTTGCGGGGATCTTGGTCCAAAGCTCGATAACGTGGGCGAGATCCTCGGCAGTCAGCTCCGGAGTCTCGGGGGGATTCTTTTCCATCTCGGCGCAAAGCTGCAGCTCGCGGCTCTTGAGCTCGGCGATGCGGGCATAGTCCTGTGCCTCGGGGGCGGCGGCAAGCAGGGAATCCCGTTCGTCGCAAACGGCCTTATGCTCGGCATTGAGCTGCGCTGCCCGGATGAGGGAACGGTTGACAAGATTTGCGGCGCTGGCGGCCTCGTCGATGAGGTCGATGGCCTTATCCGGCAGATACCGGTCGGTGATATAGCGCTCGGAGAGCAGCACCGCCTCCCGGCAGATGCGGTCGGGGATGATGACGGAGTGATACTGCTCGTAATAGCCGCGGATGCCCTTTAGGATCTCTACGGTATCCTCCACGGAGGGCTCGGCCACGGTGACGGGCTGAAAACGTCGCTCCAGCGCGGCATCCTTTTCAATATATTTACGGTATTCGGCGAAGGTGGTGGCGCCGATGACCTGCACCTCACCCCGGGAAAGGGCGGGTTTCAGGATGTTCGCGGCATTCATGGAGCCTTCGGAATCGCCGGTGCCGACGATGTTGTGCACCTCATCGATAACGAGGATGATATTGCCAAGGCGGCGGACCTCCTCAATGAGGCCCTTCATACGGCTTTCAAACTGGCCGCGGAACTGGGTACCGGCCACCATGGCGGTGAGATCGAGCAGCCAGACCTCCTTGTTTTGCAGCTTCATGGGAACGTTGCCGGAGGCGATGCGGGCGGCAAGACCCTCGGCAATGGCCGTCTTGCCGACACCGGGCTCACCAATCAGGCAGGGATTGTTCTTCTGACGGCGGTTGAGGATCTGAATGACCCGGGCGATCTCCTCGGAGCGGCCGACGATACGGTCGACCTGACCGGAGAGGGCCTTGCGGTTGAGATTTGAGCAGTAGGCATCAAGGAATTTGTGTTTGCTCTTTTCTTTTTTCTCGCCGTCTTTTGCGGCGGGTTCCTGAGCGGGCGCCGACGGAGCGCCCTCCTGCGGGGGACGGCCGCCAAAGAGCTTGTCAAGAAAGGGGAAGGTGGCGGTGTTATTGCCGTCCTCGCTGTCCTCGGCGGTGGGGAAGAGCTCGGAATTCTCCTCGGCAATGTTGGTAAGGCTTTCCGACATGTTCTCAAGATCGGCATCGGAAATACCCATCTGGCGGATGAGATCGTTAATGGGTCCGATGCCAAGCTCCCGGGCACATTTCAGGCAGTAGCCCTCGTTTTTGGTTTCGCCGTCCTCAATGCGGGCGACGAAGACCACGGCAAGATTTTTTTTGCAGCGGGTACAGAGTGTTCTTTGCATAGTGTTTTAGTTGACCTCCGAATCGTTGTGCGGTGCGGCGGATCTGCGTACGCTCTGCTCGCTGGGCAGAGCATCGGTGCGCAGGATGCGGATGCCGCGGACGGTATAGACGGTGAATGAGACGAGGCTCATAACAGCCGCCGCAAGGAAAAGCCAGAGCGCACCCTCACGGAAAATATCCGGGAAGAGCACGTAGAAGGCGATCAGCGTAAAGATCAGAAAGGAAGCTGCCTTACCGAAAAAATTAGCGGGGATGCAGTCGGTATAGCGGCGGAAGAGAATGGAACTGCCGAACATGAGCAGCACTTCTTTGCAGATAAGGATCACGACGATCCACGGGGGGATGATCCCGTCCGAGGAAAGGCAGATGGCGGCGGTGCACTGCATGCATTTGTCAGCCAAAGGATCCAAAATATGTCCGAGCGCGCTGATGAGATCAAAGCGTCGGGCAATATAGCCGTCTGTAATATCGGAAATTGCGGCGAGCAGGAATACAAGCCCCGCCAGCAGACGCCCCGATTCAAAATCGGAGAAATAAAGAATGGCAAAAATCGGCACCAGTACCAGCCGGAAAACGGAAATGGTATTGGGTAAATGCCGCAATCTGGAACTGTTCAAAAAAATCGCCTCGATTTCGGTTGGGGATGGATCAGAAAAGAAGCTTCAGGGGATTGAAAGCGGAAAAGTGCTGAAAAAGGAAAGTGCGGGAATAATCAAGCCCGGAGATATCAAGTCCGGCAGAGACGGCTACGGTGGGGCCGATCCAGGCAAAAACGATGGCGAAAAGCCATGCAAGGAAAAGACCGGCAAGCAGACCTGCGAGGGCACCGAGCAGGCTGTTGAGCGTACGGATGATGGGGAGTTTGGCAAAAATGTTGAGCCAAACGCACAAAAGCCGGATGAGCAGGGCGCACAGAATAAAGGCAACGACAAAAACGATGCACCAGGAAAGCAGCTCGGCAAGAGCTGCGGCAACGCGGTCTGCCGCGTTTGCCGCGGCGCCGGCAAGGGCGGAGCCGGTCTCATCCCGCAGGTTTCCGACGAGCCCGGCGGGCAGACCGATGCCTTCCAGAAGGGCGGCTACCGAGAGGGCGGTGTCGGACTCAAGCAGTACGGCATTGACTTTTGCTGCAACGGCATCCCCAAGCTCGGGAACCGGCAGGATCTCCGCAAGGGTGGGAGAGAAGGAATCGGCAACGAACCGGGCGGCAAAGAAGGAGATGATGCCGCCGAAGAGTCCGGCTGCCGTCTTGATAAGTCCGTTTTTATATCCGGCGTATATGGTCAGTACAATGATAACGAGGAGAAGAAGATCGAGGATAATTACCATGATCCGTGCTTCCTTTCAGGGAAAGATGAGAATCGTATTCAGCGCAGCGCAATAAGGGATGCGCCGCCGGGGGTCAGTGTGCACAGACGGCCGTCCTCGGCAAAGGAGATACCGACGATGTTGCGCGCCTCCGGTCCGGCGGAAAGCGGCGTGAGATCGGTGGTGTAGACCTCGACGCCCGCGGCGGAAAGCAGAGCGGCATGGTCGGCACTGCCGGCAACGGAAGTATATTCCGTGTTTGTGGAAACGCGGGCAAGCTCGTTCCCGTCCACGTCGACGGAAACAATGTCAAACCGGTAACCTGCCTCCCGACGGTCGGTGAAGAGCACTGCGATATCACCGCAGAGCGCATAGCGCAGGATGCTGCCTGCCGGAAGTGTGAAGCGGGAAAGCTCTGCGGCCTTGCCGTCGGTGCGGATGACGGAGGTATCTGTGATGAGGGTGATGCCCTTTGCAGCGTGGAAGGTCACGTTGCGGATGACCTCACCGGGGAGCAGAAGACTTCCCTCCATGGAGTCGCTTTTCAGAGAGAAGCAGTAAAGCGCGGTGGCGGCGTTTCCGGCCTCGTCGGAGAGCAGCATCGCCAGCGCAAGGCGGTTTCCGTCGGGGGAAAGGGCGCAGAGATAGGGATAGGCGTCTCCGGAACGGTAAGTAAAGATGCGGGTGCCGTCCTTGCGGTAAACAGAGGCCTCACCTTTATGATATTCCGCATCGGTCACCAGTGCGATCTGATGCTTTTCGTTGAAATCGGCATGAATGATATTTCCGTCTGCGGAGAGGGAAATGTAGCGTTCTGTGGCATCGGCGACATAGAAGCTGCGACCGCCACGGGAGTAGCAGAGGAAGCGCTTTCCGGCACACAGAAGCACGGGATCCTGCATGGGAGCGCTGATAAAGCCCGCAGAGTTGCCGCGTTCGTTGTACCAGGTGTAGCCGGAGCCGGAGAGGGCAAGAATACCGCCGCCAAAGGGCTTTGTGGTTTCCGGCTGCATGACTACGAGTTCAACGGATGCGCTGCCGGCGGGGACACGGGAGGAAGCGCTGCCGGTGGGAAGGCCAAAGAAGACCAGCAGGCAGAACGCTGCCGCGAAAATCAGGGCAGCGGCACAGATGAATATGACATTGCGGCGGGGAGGACGGCGCTTGCGGGATCTTGGTGCGCGCGGCACATCTTCTCCGGCGAGAGGAATGTTGACGGAGGTTCGTTGTTCAGTGCTCATGGGATTCTCCTTCCGGCGCAGAGACGGCCCGGAGCCTGTCCGGGATCCTCTCATGGGGGGCGAAATCAAAGTCGCGGTACCAGATGCGGTGCAGCGCCAGCCCCTGGGGCGGGGCGGTCATGCCGGAATCCTCCCGGCGTCGTCCGTCAAAGAGGGCGGGGATGTCGTCGGCAGAGAGTTTTCCTTTTCCGACGGTGAGCAGTGTGCCTGCGATGACGCGAACCATATTGTAAAGAAAACCGTCTGCCGCAACGGCAATGCGGATCTCGTCGCCGGTCTGAGAAACACAGCAGCGCGTGACCGTGCGGACGGGGT
>JAFYLV010000071.1 GCA_017556885.1 Clostridia bacterium
CTTGGAGATGAAATCATGGGCACAGACGGCCTTGGCCGCCGCGACGATCTCCTCCTCTGTCGCATCCAGCTTTCCGTAGCGGATATTATCCAGGATGGTACCGGAGAAAATGAAGGAATCCTGCATCATGATACCAAGCTGACGGCGGAGGCTGTTGAGGGTGACCGCAGAAACGCCGTAGGGCTTGACACCGCTGCCGTCATCGGCATAGAGCTCGATGGAACCGCTCTCGATGTCATAGAACCGGCTGATAAGGTTGACGACGGTGGTCTTTCCTGCACCTGTCTCGCCAACGAGAGCGATGCTCTCGCCCGGCTTAACGTGCAGATTGAAGTCTTCAAGGATGTGGATGCCCGGCTCATAACCGAAGGTCACATGATTGAAGCTCAGCTCACCCGTGATCTTGGGAAGTTCCACAGCATCGGGAGCATCGTCAATGTCGACGGGCTCATCCATGGTCTCCATGATACGTTCGAGGTAGGCAAGGTTATTGACAAAATCGTTATAGATATTGGCAAGGTTGGTGATGGGACCCCAGAAGCGGTTGACGTAGTCGCCCATGGCCATAATAACACCGAAGGAAACCATGGAACCGGACAACCAGTACACGCCCGTCACGTAAAGGAAGCAGAAAACCGTCTGCGTGACAAACTGGGAGGAGAACCACACGGAATGGGAGATATATAGGGCACGGAGCCATTCATGGCGGCAGGCCTTGGAGAGGCGCTCCATGATGCTCTTGTTCTCTTCCTGACGGGAGAAGAGCTGGGAAACACGCACGCCGTCGATCGACTCGGCAAGGAAGGCATTGTAGTTGGCGCTCTTATTGGAGCAGCGCTGCCATGCCTTTCGCTGCAGCGGCTTAATGAGAAACACAAAGAAGAGGAAGACGGGCAGACCCGCCACGATGACCAACGAGAGACGGGCATTGGTCATAAACATGAAAATGGCGATGAGTACAAGTCCGATCAGCTCGATAATGGTATTGACGATACCGTTGGTCAGAATATTGGAGACGGAGTTCACATAGTTGATGACACGCACGAGGATCTTACCCGCAGGGCGGCTGTCATAATAGGCAAAGGGCAGCTTCTGCAGATGGGCAAAGAGATCCCGTCGGATGTCACAGATGATGTAGTTGGACACGTGCGCCATCAGGCGACCGCGCACCACCACAAGACCGAGAATCAGAGCCGTTGCGATGATATTGAGCAGTGCAAGCTGGAGCACCATGCGGATATCCTTGTTGGGGATGGCAATATCCAGCGTCCACTGGAAGATCTTGGTACCAAGAAGGCTGAGACACCAGGTCACCGCACTGATAATGAGGGCAATGACCATCTTCCATGCATACGGCTTGACATAAACGAGAACGCGCTTTAAATGAGAGAGTTGAAATGGGGCTTCCAATTCTTCATCAACGTCAAATTTGTTGCGTGCCATTACGCCTCACCTCCTTCCGCATCGGTGATGCCTTGCTGCAGGCAGTAGGTTTCGTAATAGTAACCGCGGTTGCGGAGAAGCTCGTCATGGGTACCGCGCTCGGTGATACGCCCCTCCTCCAGGATGATGATCTCATCGGCATCGCGTACAGAAGAAATACGCTGACCGATGATGATCTTTGCACATTCAAAGGGGAGCTCCCGAAGCTGCTGCTGGATGTAGAACTCCGTCTCCATATCAAGAGCGGAGGTGGTGTCATCGAGCACCAGGATCGCGGGCCGCACCGCAAGAGCACGTGCAAGCGCGATACGCTGCTTCTGTCCGCCGGAGAGGCCGACACCGCGCTCACCGATAATGGTATCATAACCCTCGGGCAACTTGCGGATAAAGGCATCCGCGCCTGCGCGGCGGGCAAAGTCGTAGACCTCTTCCTCCGTCAGGGATGTATTACCGAAGGCAATATTGCCTTCAACCGTATCGGAGAAGAGGAACACATCCTGCGTTGCACAACCGATACCGCGGCGAAGCTGCTCCAGCTTCCATTTCTTGACATCGCAGCCATCAACATACACCGCGCCTTCCTTTGCATCAAGGAAACGGCCGAGCAGGTTGATTACGGTAGTCTTTCCGCAGCCCGTGGGACCCATGATGGCCAGGGTCTTTCCGGGTTCAAGCTTGAAATTCAGATCCTTGACGATCTCATGACCGTCGTAGGAAAAGCCAACATTGCGGAACTCAATGTTGCCGATCATCTTCGCATGATCCGCAGCATCTTCCGCATCCTTAATGTTGGAATTGGCATAATAAATCTCCATGATCTTGTTTGCCGAGGTGCCGAAGCGCTGCAGATCGTTGATCATGGTGCCAAGGCTGCGCATGGGGTTTGCCAGCGCCCAGGACATACCGGTAAAGATGGTCATCTCACCGGCAGAGATCTCGCCAAGGATAACAAAAATAGCACCAAGGGAAATGGTGGTGATACCGAGGAAGCTTGCTACGCCTTCAATGACGGGATAGAAACGAAGCCAGGTGCGGTTGATATCCATATTGATATCACGGAACTCAACGTTGCACTCCTCAAAGCGATCCTTTTCATACTCCTCACGGGCAAAGGCCTTGACCACGCGATTGCCGGAGATGTTCTCCTGAGCCGCCGTATTCATATTTGCCTGCTTATCGCGGGCCTCTATAAATTTCGGACCGACGCGTTTGGAATAGAAGCTGGTCACGAGAAGCAGCGCCGGCAGAAGCGCAAGCAAGCACAGCGTCAACTTCCAATTGGTAAAGAAGAACATGATCAGCGTCGCCACAAAGAGTGTGATGCTATCAATGGTCGTATAGGTCAGATAGGCGATGAAATGACGGCACATATCCAGATCCGGGGACATACGGGTCATAATGTCGCCGGTTCTGTTGTGGCGGAAGAAATCTGCATCCAGATACTGCAGCTTGTCATACAGATATGTACGCAGATGGTTCAGTGAACTCTGCGAGGCATATTCCAGCGACATGGCCATGAAATAACGCAGGCTCTGGCGGATCTGCTCTGCACAGAACATCATCGCGAGGATCCCGATAAGGGGCTTCGGATTCTGTGCGATGATGACCTCATCCACAAGCCGCGCCGAGAATTGCGGATTGATGAGCATCATAAGGCTTGTGATGAAACTCAATGCAAGTCCGAGATACAGCCAAGGCTTATACTTTTTGTCCACAGTATCAAAAATCCACTTCAACTGGAACATAGGCGGCCCATCCTTTCTATCGGTTTCTTTTTGCGTATTATGACGGATTTTTGCAAAAATAGAAATGTGCATTTCGCACAAAGCAAGCAAGCTCCGCGAGATCTTTTTCCGTCATTTTGCACATATAAAAATCCCCATCCAAATACAGATGGGGATTTTAAGATATTTACATGTTCAGTGCGGCGCGCAGAGCATCCACTTTGTCGGTCTTTTCCCAGGGAGCAGCCAGATCCTCACGGCCCATATGACCGTATGCAGCCAGCTTGCGGTAGATGGGACGGCGCAGCTCCAGGGTATCGATAATGCCCGCAGGACGAAGCTCAAACACCTTTTCAATGGCGGCAGAGAGGGCCTCGTCGGAGACCTTACCGGTACCAAAGGTATCGGCCATGACGGAAACGGGCTTTGCAACACCGATTGCGTAAGCGATCTGAATCTCGCAGCGGGATGCAAGACCTGCCGCAACCACGTTCTTGGCAACGTAACGGGCGGCATAGGACGCACTGCGATCCACCTTGGTAGGATCCTTACCGGAGAAAGCACCGCCGCCGTGGCGTGCATAGCCGCCGTAGGTATCAACGATGATCTTACGGCCGGTAAGACCGCTGTCACCCTGCGGACCGCCGATGACAAAGCGACCGGTGGGGTTGACATAGATCTTCATACCCTCGCGGGAAAGCAGGGCAGGCAGAGTCGGCATAATAACCTCGCGGATGATATCCTCGCGGATGGTCGCAAGGGAAACGTCGGCCGCATGCTGGCTGGAAACAACAACCGTATCCACCGCCACAGGAACGCCGTCCTCATAGGCAATGGTGACCTGGGTCTTTCCGTCGGGGCGAAGGTACGGAAGCTTTCCGTTCTTACGGACCTCAGTCAGCTTCATGGCCATCTTCTGGGCGAGGGCAATGGGAAGGGGCATCAGCTCGCGGGTCTCATCGCAGGCATAGCCAAACATCATGCCCTGATCGCCGGCACCGATGGAGTTATAATAATCCTCGTCGCCTTCCTTATGTTCCATGGCGCGGTTTACGCCCATGGCAATATCGCCGGACTGCTCGTCAATGGAGGTGATAACGGCGCAGGTATGTCCGTCAAAGCCGTACTTTGCGCGGTCATAGCCGATGTCCAGCACCACGGAACGGGCAATGGAGGGAATGTCCACATAGCAATCCGCCGTGATCTCACCCATAATGTTGATCAGGCCGGTCGTGCAGGTAGTCTCACAGGCTACGCGTGCATAGGGATCCTTCTCAAGGATCGCATCAAGAACGGCATCGGAGATCTGATCGCAGATCTTATCGGGATGCCCTTCGGTCACAGACTCAGAAGTAAAGAGCTTTCTTGCCATTTTTATTTCCTTCCTTTTCGTAAGAATGTCAAAATATTTCAATTCCTTGGGGCATGGGCGCAAACCACGCGGTCGATCCCCGCAGAATCCTGTATACATTGGATATCCCGCCAGCCTTCACCGACAAGGATCTCGGCAACATCCGTCGCCTGACCGGCACCGCATTCAAAAAGCAGCCAGCCCTCCGGCGCCATAGCAGGCAGAACCGCCACAGGGACACACCGGTAGAATTCCAGCCCCTCCTCTTCTCCGACAAGTGCAAGGCGTGGTTCGAAATCGCGGACGGTAGATTCCAATTCCTGCCATTCGCGCTCCGTCACATAGGGAGGATTGCAGAAAACAAAATCGTACTTCGGTTCCGGTTCCCGAATCGTTCTGGCATCCCGAAGCTCGGTCGCATACATTTCTTCCGCAAGATGCGTCCCGGCGTTCTTTTCTGCCACCACAAGTGCATCCGCAGAGATATCCGACAGGGTGAGCTCTGCCTCCGGCAGATTTTTCGCCACGGAAATACCAATGCAGCCGCTTCCGCAGCAAAGATCGAGAAGTTTCAATCCGCATCGGCCACCGGCAAGGAGAAGAGCCTGCTCCACCAACGTCTCGGTATCCGATCTTGGGATAAGCACCGACTCCGTTACGCAAAACTCCAGTCCAAAAAACTCCCACTCACCGCAGATATATGCTGCCGGGCAGCCTGAAAGCCGCCTTTCGATCATCTGTCGGTAGCTTTGCTCCGTTTCGGCTGAAGCCTTCTGTTCCCGCAGCCGGAAATAATCGTCATATTTCGCACAAAGGGCGGCGCATAGCATTGCGCGGGCTTCTACCCCCGCACCGGGGATCCCGGCTGCCGCGAGCTGCTGCTCTGCCTCCCGGCAAAGCTCGCCATGGGTCATTTGCAGCCGCCTCCCTTCGCTCATTTCAAAATTCATGCATTATAACGCCGCGCCGTCTCCACATCCTCCGAGATACGCGCCGCAAGCTCGGTAAGGGAAGCAAACTTCATCACCGGACGCAGGTATTTCAGGAACCATATGCGGATCTCCGCGCCGTAAAGCTCCTCATTTACATCGATCAGATGTGTCTCGATGGTCACTTCATCCCGATCATCCACCGTTGGGCGGGTTCCGATATTGGTGACAGAGGGAACGATACGTCCATCGGCAAGTTCCGTCCGACTCACGTATACGCCGGCTTTCGGCAGTGCGATCTTGTCGTCCAGCTGAAGGTTCGCCGTCGGAAAATGCATACGCCGGCCAACCCGCTGACCGTGGCCCACAAGGCCGGTCATCATATGCGGATGTCCGAGGAGCCGCTGCGCAAGTTCCATATCGCCAACCGCAAGCGCGGCGCGCACACGGGTGGAACTCACCGGTTCATGCTCCTCAAGCACAGGATCAACCATCGAAAATGCCATCCCTCTGGCCTCGCACAGAGCCCGCATCGTATCCGAATTGCCCCGTCCTCCGGCACCGAAGGTGTAGTTTGCACCCACCGTCACGCCGACGGCATGAAGCTCATTGCGCAGAACGCGATCCACCAAGTCCTCAGGCGACATAGCCGCAACGGAATGGTCAAACGGCAGACAGAGCATCCGATCGATCCCACAGATCCGTTCCGCAAGAAAGGCTCTGTCCTGCGGAGCAGATAGAATGGGCGGCGGAACCTGCCCGATAAAAGCGGCGGGATGCCGGTCAAAAGTAATGGCAGCCGCCTCGGCTCCAAGGTCTGCAGCCTGGGCTTTTACCCGTTGCAGAAGCGCCGCATGACCGCGATGAACGCCGTCAAAAAAGCCAAGCGCGAGGCACAGCCTCTGCGGCAGTGGGCTTTCGCCCCGTAAAACGGTATACATAGGCCTTACGCCTCATCAATTTCACAAAAACTTTTCTCGCACCAAAGCTCACCGTTTTTCACGCGGCCAAGACCGAGAAAATCGGTTTCACCGAAGATGCGCATCTGTACGCCCTCCTCCGGCATTTCCGGAAGATGGCGGCGGTAGACGGGTGCTCCGTGACGGAAGCGCTCCTCCGCAATTCCGGCAATGCGGAAATCGGGAAGGTCGGGAAATGCCGTCTCCGTAGGACGAAGGATCTCTGCAAAGCGTCCGCTCTCGCAGATCTCGCGAAGCTCGTCCAGCGTATAGGCCTCCTCTGCGGAATAGCCGCCGCAATAGGTGCGCCGCAGGGCGCTCATCACGCCGCCGCAGCCAAGCTCACGACCGATATCCGCACAAAGCGTGCGCACATAGGTGCCCTTGGAGCAATCGATCTTCAGCTCCCAACGGTTTTCACCTGTCTGCCGCACAAGCTCCAGCCCGTAAATACTTACGGGACGTGGTTTGCGTTCCACAGTGATACCCGCCCGGGCAAAGTCGTACAGACGGCGCCCATCCTTCTGAAGGGCGGAATACATGGGAGGGATCTGTTCGATATTTCCCACAAAGCGGGAAAGCACAGCGCGCAGCTCCGCTTCGGTCACACGGACCTCCGAGGTGCACAGGACATTGCCCGTAGTATCCTCCGTGTCCGTTTCCATGCCGAGGGTCAGCTCTGCCACATACTGTTTCGGAGAATCCGCGACAAAATCCGCCGCACGGGTAGCGCGCCCTACACACAGAGGCAGCACGCCGGTAGCCATAGGATCCAGGGTGCCGGAATGGCCGATCTTGCGGATACCTGTCAGCCGTCGCAGCACAGAGATCACCGTATGAGATGTCATTCCCTGGGGCTTGTCCACAGGCAAGATTCCAGATAACATGGGTTTTGCCAATCCTCACTTCAGTTTGGTTTCAATAGCCTCCGCAAGCTGCTTCGTGACGGCATCCACCGTTCCGTACAGGGTGCAACCGGCTGCGCGAGCATGTCCGCCGCCTCCAAAGAGGGCGCAGACCTCTGCCGCATCCACCGCCGTGGAGGTGCGAAGGCTGACTTTCCAGCCGGTCAGATCCGGAAGCTCCTTCAGGGTGATGCCCGCCTCAACACCCGCAATGCTGCGGGGCAGCGAGGAAACATCCTCCAGATCATCCTCCGTAATCCCAAGCCTGTCACGAAGCTCCCTGCTGACACAGATCGCGGCAATGCGATCGCCGTGCATCAGGCGAAGCCCAGCAAGCAATTCTCCCTGCAGCCGCATGGCAGCAGGCGTTTTCTCTTCAAAATACATCCGGTTGACGGCACCAAGGCCAAAATCATACCGCAAAAGTTCCGCCGCAATGCGGTGGGTCTCCGATGTGGTGTTGTCAAAGCGGAAACAACCGGTGTCGGTAGATATTGCAATATAGAGTGCCTTTGCGATCTCTGCGTCAAGCTCGGCTCCAAGTTCCGCAAGTAGACGGAAAACGATCTCGCCGGTGGCGGCCGCCGCCGGCTCCACGAGCTTCCGCTCACATTCCACACGGTTTGCAACGTGGTGATCGATAACCAGATAAGCCGAAAGGCCGCGGCCTTCGTCACAAATCATGTCCTGGGCCGCAACATCCACGAAAACAGGCAGAAGCCCTTCCGTTTCTCCGGTCAGAAGACCGGAGAGCAGCTCCCGCTGCCTCGGCGTAAAAGCCGCACAGTCGCGCACGTATGCCTGCTTGCCTGCCTTCCGCAGTCCGCGGCAAAGTGCCGCAGCACTGCCCGTCGTATCCCCGTCGGGATTGCGGTGACAGCAGATCAGATATCCGTCTTCTTCCAGAAGGAGTGCTGCGCACACCTTCTCATTCATGATCATTCTCCAACGATGCGAGGTCATTCATGACGGAAAGGATACGGCTTCCCTCATCCAGAGAGTCATCTTTCAGGAACCGAAGCTCCGGCACGGCACGGAGATCCACCGCCCGGGAAAGCTCCCGCCGCAGGTAACCCGCGGCAGACTTCAAACCCTTGATGGTCTCCCCTGCCTCGCCAAAGCAGCTGATATACACTTTCGCGCAGCCGAGGTCACGCGCCGTATCCACCCGGGTAATGCTCACAAGACCCGAAATACGGGGATCCTTCAGCCCGCGGATCAGCTCGGACAAAGCCCGGGCGATCTCTTCATTGATGCGATCAATACGATAACCTGCCATCAGCGTCAATCCTTGATTTCTTCCATCACGAAGGACTCGATGATATCGCCTTCCTTGATGTCGTTGAACTTCTCAACACCGATACCGCACTCATAGCCCTGCGCGACTTCGCGGGCATCGTCCTTGAAGCGTTTGAGGGATGCGATCTCCGCCTCGTAGATGACCACACCGTCACGGACGATGCGCGCCTTGGAGGCACGGGTGATCTTTCCTTCGCGAACCATGCAGCCGGCAATGGTGCCGACGCCGCTGACGTGGAAGGTCTGACGGACCTCGGCATGGCCGAGAACGTTTTCGCGATATTTCGGAGCGAGCATACCCTTGATGGCAGCCTCCATCTCCTCAACGCACTCGTAGATGATGCGGTAGGTACGGATCTCGACACCGCTCTGTGCCGCAGAATCACGGGCACCGGAGTCGGGACGGACGTTAAAGCCGATGACAACGGCATTGCTGGCCTTGGCAAGCATGACGTCGCTCTCGGTGATACCGCCGACGCCGCCATGGATGACCTTGACCTTGACTTCCTCGTTGGAGAGCTTCTCCAGAGAGGCACGAACGGCCTCCAGAGAGCCCTGAACGTCGGCCTTGACAATGAGGTTAAGGCTCTTTGCGATACCCTCCTGGATCTGGGAGAAGATATCGTCGAGGCTTGCGCCCTTGACCACGGGAGCATTGGCGGCAGCCTTCTCCTCTTCCTTGCGCTGCTCAGCAAGCTCACGGGCCATACGCTCATCGGAAACGACGTTGAAAACGTCGCCCGCACCGGGGACCTCGGCCATACCGATGATCTCCACAGGCACGGAGGGACCGGCTTCCTTCTGGGTCTTGCCCTTGTCGTCCTTCATGGCTCGGACACGGCCGACGCTCTTGCCAGCGATGACGATATCGCCGGCATGGAGGGTACCGTTCTGCACAAGGAGGGTGGCGATGGGACCACGGCCCTTGTCCAGACGGGCTTCAACAACGGTGCCGGATGCGGCACGGTTGGGATTGGCTTTAAGCTCCTGCATCTCCGCGGTGAGAAGCAGCATCTCCAGGAGGTTCGGGAGGCCCTCGCCGGTGTGGGCAGAGACCTTGCAGACGATGGTGTCGCCGCCCCACTCCTCGGGCAGCAGCTCATACTCGGTCAGCTGCTGCATGACACGGTCGGGATTGGCTTCGGGCTTATCCATCTTATTGACGGCGACGATGATGGGCATCTTCGCGGCCTTGGCATGGTTGATGGCCTCCACAGTCTGGGGCATGATACCGTCATCGGCAGCAACGACGAGGATGGCGATATCGGTGATGGAGGCACCGCGGGCACGCATGGCGGTAAAGGCCTCGTGACCGGGGGTGTCCAGGAAGGTGATGGGCTTGCCGTCCCACTCCACGCGGTAAGCACCGATGTGCTGGGTGATACCGCCGGCCTCACCGGCCGCGACCTGCGTCTTTTTAATGGCATCGAGGATGGAGGTCTTACCGTGGTCAACGTGACCCATGACGACAACAACGGGCGCACGGGTCTCCAGCTGCTCGGGCGCATCCTCAGCTACGTCGATGAGACGCTCCTCGATGGTGAGATGAACTTCCTTCTCGATCTTGGCATCGTACTCCATCGCGATAAGAGATGCGGTGTCAAAATCGATCACATCACTAAGAGAGGCCATAATTCCATTGCGGACGAGCTTCTTCACGATCTCTGCACCGGTCTTCTTCAGACGGGATGCAAGCTCTGCAACCGTGATCTCATCAGGAATGGAAACCTTCAGAACGGCCTTCTTTGCGGCCTCCTGCTGACGTAGGCGGGCAAGCTTCTCAGCTTCCACATTGCGGCGCTTGCTACCGGGTGCAGGACGGCGATCGTTTTGATTCTGTTTCTTGATTTTTTCCTTGGAATTTGCATTAAATGCACGCTCAGGCACCAGCTCGTCGATGCGCTCATCATACTTGCGCAGGTCAACGTTGGAAACGCGGGTATCCACCACGCGCTTCTGGGGCTGCTGACGGGGTACGTGCTCCTTGGGCTTTTTCTCCGGTGCGGGAGCCTCCGCCGCAGGCGCAGCAGGAGCCGTGGCAGCTGCCGGTGCCTCTGCAGAGGCAGGCGCAGCAGGTGCTGCGGCAGCAGGAGCCTCAGCGGGCTTCTCCTCCGCCGCAGGCGCGGATGCCTCCTTACGGGTCGCCGCAACGGCAGCGCCAAGGTCTTCCACCTGATTGCGCTGGGTCAGTGCCGCAAAGATAACGTCAAGTTCGTGTTCCTCCAGCACCTTCTGATTGTTCTTGGGTGCCATGCCGAACTCGCCAAGGATCTCCGCGATCTGCTTTGAGGTCCGGTCAAAATCCTTTGCGACCTCGTGAACTCTGTATTTGATCATATTACTCAATGTAAGCCACCTCCAAAATATGTCCCGATCTGCCGGGGGCTGTCATTCCGCCGCTTCAGTTCCGCCGAGGGCCGCCGCAAGTTCATCATACACGGCCGGCGCTACCTGGCAGGAGAAAGCCTTGGCAAAGGCATTGATCTTCTTGGCCTTTTCAAAGCATTCCGGCTTGCCGCAGAGATACGCGCCCCTTCCGGGCTTGCGCAGCGTGGGATCCAGGGAAATCTCCCCGCCCATATCCTCCGGGGCACGCACAACGCGGATCATTTCCTTTTTCGGGATCATCTCCCGGCACCCAAGGCACATACGCAAGGGTGTTTTTTTCGTTTTCATACCGCGCCTCCCTAAAATTTCTCAGCAGAAAATCCTTCTCAGGCC
>JAFYLV010000072.1 GCA_017556885.1 Clostridia bacterium
ATGGTTGCTATCGGCGGTGTGTTTCAACGTAAACCAACAGTTGACGAAAACTTTCTCAAGCCTACTTGACAATTAACCAAAAATATGCTATAATATTACAGTAATCAAATTACAAATTCAAAAAGAGAGGTGATCAACATGAAAAAATCGTATATGACGATTCTGTATAAGGACATATCTGATGCTATGTTGATTGCCGAATTTTGCGTTTTGTAATTCGGTTTTTAGCTGTTGCTTTGTTGCGCATCCGATATGGGTGCGCTTTTTGTTTTATATAGAATCGTCCCTCGTTCTGTAACTTTGGTTACAATCCAAGAAAAGAAAGAAGGACGATATTTTTATGCAAAGATTTAAAAGAATCATTTTACCTATGCAAGGACATAACAAGAGCGATTTACATTGGCTTTATAATACTCGCTCTGAAGATGAGCCTCCACTCATTTTCTCATATTCCAAATTAAAGTTTTGGTTTGGAGGCACAAGTTACCGTTCAAGTGAGAAATTGCTCCTTTACGTTGAAATCCCATCAGATATAATCGGTGATATTGTGTTGTCGAATACATTGCCGTGTGAGACATATCTTCTTCGTTTAATATCTCCAATGATAAACGAACTAAGCAATTCTTATTTGAACACCGATAAAAATGTTCGTGAAAAGGCACAATTTGAAGCTCAATATGCCGGCGAATATATGGTTCGCCGTAGCGGAATCCAATACAATGCAAAAGAAAATGTATATGTATTGCGAATGAATTTCAATATTCCGCTTGTAAACGCACTCTCAGTAAACGCAAAAGCGGCTATCCGTGCAATAAGAGATATTTTAGAGCATATTGAAACCGCGCTGAATGACTTTGACCGTGATGAACTGAACCTTTATATTAAGACCTGTGCTTATCAGCGTGAAATACGCAAATATATGAGTGAGCATGACCTGTGTTCGTTTATCGCAAACGGGAGTATTTTACCTCGTGAAAATGGCACATCCGCACCGATGAAGAACGCAATACCGTTCATATCACCAAAAGAAATGGAGGTCATCATTCCTCTTTCTGACGGAATACAGCTGGTTGGTATGGGTATCAAGAAAGGTATTACAGTGATTACGGGCGGTGGTTATTCGGGTAAATCAACATTGCTCGATGCCATTGAAATGGGTATTTACAATCATATCCCCGGAGATGGGCGTGAGTTTGTTTTGACAGATAGCAGTGCTCTCAAAATGTATGCCGAGGATGGAAGACCCGTTTCAGAACTTGATCTTTCACCGTTTTTTAGGTATTTACCCGGTCGCGCAGGACTTCAAAGGTTTTCTACTTTGCACGCCAGCGGAAGTGTTTCGCAAGCGGCGAATATCATTGAGGCGGTTTGCGGGAAGTGTAGATTATTGCTTATAGATGAGGATAAAAGCGCAACCAACTTTATGATTCGTGACAAGAATATGCGTCTGGTTGTCAAGAATGAGCCCATCATTCCATTTACCGACAGAGTGCGTGAGCTATACGGCGAAAAAGCTGTTTCTACTATCCTTGTTATTGGTGGATCAAGCGAATACCTTGCCTATGCGGATACAGTAATCTTAATGGAAGATTATTTGCCGCATATCATTACGGAAGATATACAAAAGCTTGACCTTCCCGAGATAACGAATAATGAACCTTCTGCCAATTGGGTAGAGTCGCGCCGTATTGTACCAAAAGAAACATCAAAACCGTTTCTGTATTTCCGAAGCGTTGAAACCGAAAACGAGAAGAAGATTATCCTTGATGAATATAGTGCAGATATTACGCTTTTGACAGCTTTGATTTCCGGAAATCAGCTCAATACGCTCGCCTGTGTTATGGAGCGTTTATTAACCGATAAGGAGGCTGACAGTGCAGAACTACTTGAAAAAGTTGAGAAATATACTGCAAAAATGTTGACAGACAACGATACATCTTCTCTTATCCCTGAGACAGCACAACGATTTTATGAAGAAATTCGACCAATTGATGCTTTTTGTTGTGTTAATCGTATGAGAGGATTGGTTTTTAAAACTGACAGGGGGGGATGAGATATGACTATGCCCACCTACCACATTACGATTGCGGACAAAATCAAAGTATACCGCAACGAAAACGATTTGTCACTAAAGGACTTCGGCAAGCTGATCGGCGTTTCAGCACAGGCGGTCTGCAAGTGGGAGCAGAATACCTGCTATCCCGATATTATATTTCTGCCGCATCATGCGCAAATATTAGAATGTACAATAGATGACTTCTTTAAAAAGTATGAAGTGGATAAGAATTATATAGATGTCAATACTTAAAACCAAATCTATAAAAAATAAAGAAATCCGAACCCTTCGCCTATCGGCTTTGGGTTCGGATTTCTACTGTTTGGTGCCGGTGGTGGGACTCGAACCCACACGCCAGAGGCACACGATTTTGAGTCGCGGTCGTCTACCAATTCCGACACACCGGCAGGTTCGTTGGATATTATAGCATATATATTTTTGAATTTCAACCTTTGCGGGTTGTTTTGACGTCAGTTATGATGGCTATTTTACGACATCTTTGTTTCTAAAATGTCAATGAGGTCACACAGGCCAAACTCGTTGCAGGCAGGAAGGATGATATCGGCTGCGTTCTGTACCTCTTCCGGTGCATTAGCAACGGCAAAACCGATATTCGCATGGGAAATCAGCGGTATATCGTTGTCAAAGTTGCCAACGCCGACGGTCGTATGGATATTGCCGAGGTAGTCTTTGATAAAATCAAGGGCATGACCTTTGGTAGCAGAGAGCGCGGTAAATTCGACACCTACGCGCCAGGAACGGGTAACAAATGCGTTTTCGAGCAGCGGGATCCCGATGAAGTGGGATCTCCAGTTCTCGGCGTATTCACGGGAACGAAGTACGGTGACGAGCTTCAATGCCGTTATATTTCGCACGTCGTTTGGCATGTTGTAAATTTCATCGCCGACGAAGGAGGTTATGTCTCTGTCATAGACCCAAAGCTCGGAAATCGGTGGATCAAAGGGGGCGATCGCATCCACAAATTCGCCTACGGTGAAGGGGAGAGCTTCTTTGCGAAGAAAGGATCCGGTACGGTAATCGTAGATATATGCACCGTTATAAAGGCTGCAGGGGGCGTTGACCAAATCGAAAAAGTCCTGTTGTTTCAAAAATTCGTGTCCCCGACCGGTTGCAAAGCCAAATGAACCGCCGTTTGCGGTAAAATAACGGATGGCATCGGAGTGCTTTTCTACGGTGCCGGGACCGCCGCGAAACGTATCGTCGAGATCGGATAAGATCAAATATCCGTCAAAGATCCCCATGCTTTGAGCCTCCTTCCTTTTCTTCTATTGTACCATAACCCGTTGGCTTATGCAAATGTACGTGTCGTTTTGACCTTTGATTGTAATCCGGAGAATGTTATGATATAATTTGAATGTTTTGCAGGGGACGTAATTTTATAGCTTTATAAACCCGCATACAGAATTTGAAATTCATGGGATGAATACGTATATGTCTGAAAAGATGAAACTTTCTGCGTTTCTCGGTGACCGGGAACTTTACAGGACAATGTTCAAGATCGCAGTGCCTGTATCTCTGCAGTCCCTGATCACCGTGGGTATCAATCTGATGGATACGATCATGCTGTCTTCTATGGGAGATGCGCAGCTTTCGGCTTCCTCCCTTGCGGGACAGTTTATCAATCTTTTTATGATCTTCTGCATGGGAATCGGTATGGGCGCCTCCGTGCTGACCAGCCGATACTGGGGAATGAAAGAGATCCCAAGCCTGAAGAAGAGCATTACTCTTATGCTTCGCATCTGTATTGCCTTTGTCGCGGTCTTTACCCTTGCGACTACTGTCGCGCCGGGACTTATCATGCGCATTTATTCCGATGAGGCAGAGATCATCCATTATGGTATTTTATATTTGAAGTGGATGATTCCTACGTATATCTGTATGGGCCTTTCTCTGACCTGCACCATCGTTTTGCGCACGGTCGGTCTTGTCCGTATTCCGCTGATTTGTTCAATCATCGCTTTTTTTGTTAACGTTTTTTCCAACTGGGTCTTTATTTTCGGAAAGCTTGGAGCGCCGAGAATGGAGATCGAAGGCGCGGCTCTCGGAACCCTGATTGCCCGTGTCTTTGAGCTTGCATTTATCTGCGGTTATTTCTTCTTTATGGATAAGCGTATCGGTTACAGGGTTAAGGATTTCTTCTGCCGCTGCCGTGACCTCACGCGGGAATATATCCGCACCAGTATCCCCGTTCTCATCTCCGACGGGCTTCTTGCCCTTGGAAATAATGCAGTCGCTATGGTTATGGGACACATCGGTCAGGCCTTCGTTGCGGCCAATTCCGTTACTATGGTGGTTCAGCAACTTTCCAGCGTTCTGACACAGGGAATTTCCAATGCAAGCGGTATTATTACCGGGCACACGATGGGCCGCGGAGAATATAAAAAAGCCCAGCAGCAGGGATATACCTTCCTGTTTCTTGGGTTTATAATCGGTCTGCTCGCGGCTTTGTTTATTTTCGTTCTTAAGGAACCGATCATTGCCTATTATAAGGTTTCGGATGAGGCTCGTATTATATCCCGTGAGTTGATGGATGCAATTCTGATCATCGTCATCTTCCAGTCGGTGGCATCGATCCTTACAAAGGGTGTTTTGCGCGCCGGCGGCGATACACGGTTTTTGATGGTAGGGGATATTCTCTTTCTGTGGGTAGCGTCGATCCCGCTGGGATATCTTGCCGGGCTCGTGTTCCATTGGCCCGCCTTCTGGATCTATACTTTCTTAAAAATCGACCAGATCATCAAGAGCATCTGGTGCATCTTCCGCCTGCGCAGCGGAAAATGGCTGAAACGCATCGATCCTGCAAAGGAAAGGACTTGAATTACCGCGCCGGGTGTGGTATAGTTATGTCAACAAAAGAATAAACGCAGATCATCACAGGGTTTTGTGTTGTCGGGCAGGTTACCTGTTCGGGGATAAGGAAATCGCGGTGAAAATCCGTGGCAACAGCCATTACCGTAACTCCTCCGTTTGTTGTGAGGTCAAGTCGGAATGCTTATCGGTCTGCGACGCGTAAAAGTTTCCTCGGGCAAATGGGGGAGATGCGTGCATACGACCGGAATGCTTTGTTTCATTCCGGTGTGTTTTGTATGGATCTGGGCACCCTCCGTGGAGGGTGCTTTTGCTTTATCCTTTTGAAAAAGAAAGGAAAGAGATTAACATGAAAAGAATTGTAACATCCGCATTATCCGTCATCCTTGCCGTATCCATGCTGCTTTGCTTTGCTGCCTGCGCGGAGCAGGGGGTCTCCGGCGGCCTTTGGGATAATGCCACCTACAACAAGGATACCGAGTTTGGTACCGGTTCGAAGACGATTACCGTTGAGATCAAGGTGGAAGAGCAGTCTGTTAAATTTACGATTAATACAGACAAGGACACCGTCGGCGCTGCGCTTTTGGAGCATGAGCTGATCGCCGGCGATGAGAGCGAATACGGTCTGTACGTTAAGACGGTCAACGGTATTCTTGCCGACTATGACGTTGATAAGAGCTATTGGGCATTCTATATTAACGGCGAATACGCGATGACCGGTGTTGATGCGACCGCTATTGATACGGAAGCTGCTTATCAGCTTGCTTATACAAAGTAAAAAAGGATAATATGTCCAAACGCAGAATATCTGTACGGGAACTGGTGCTCTTCCCGATGCTCGGATCTTTGATGTTCATATCAAAGGTCATTATGGAAGCCTTACCGAATATTCATCTCCTGGGAATGCTTGTTATGATATATACCCTTGCATTCCGTGTACGCGCGCTCATTCCGATTTATATTTATGTATTTTTAAACGGATTGTTCGCAGGTTTTGATGTTTGGTGGTTACCGTATCTGTATATCTGGGCGGTTCTTTGGGCGGTAACTATGCTGCTGCCGCGCCGTATGCCAAAGGTGGTCAAATGTGTTGTCTATCCGCTGGTTTGCTGCTTGCACGGTTTGTTATTTGGAACGCTATATGCGCCCGCGCAGGCAATACTCTTCGGATTGGACCTGCGACAGACCATTGCATGGATCATTTCCGGAATTCCGTTTGATCTGATTCACGCCTTTGGGAACCTTGCGGCCGGAATGCTGATTCTGCCTTTGTCCGAGCTGATGCTGCGGTTGTTGAAAAAAGATATCTCCGTACGAGAGTAAAAAAGACGGATCTGATTTTGTCAGATCCGTCTTTTGCATCTACAGGATTTCGGATATCATACAAACTGCAATGCCGAGCACCGCGGATATGAGAATCAGCTGAATGGAAGAAAGTTTCTTTTTGAAGAATTTTTTCGCGCCGCCGATGATGAGAAGCAGAAGGGCAAAGATAATGATACCTTCGATATTCGGCATAAAGGCGAAATTTCCGCCATATCCCAGGGCTTTGGCAAGCATGATCAGTCCCGTGGAGAGCAGCAGCGCGGTGATGACCGGCTGTGCGCCCGCAAGAAAGCCCTTGAACCACTTGGTCTCGGTAAGTCCCTTCAGGAGCGCTGCAATGAGCAGGATGATGATGAAGGAGGGGAGCACCACGCCGAGGGTCGCAAAGACAGATCCGAGGGGGCCTGCCTGGGTGGAGCCGACGTAGGTGGCCATGTTGATGGCGATGGGGCCGGGTGTCGACTCGCAAACGCCGATGAAACTGTAGAAATCCGCCTCAGTCATCCAGTTGTTTGCAAGCACCGTCTGCTTGACAAGGGGGATCATCGCAAAACCGCCGCCGAAGGTGAAAAGACCGATCTGGAAGAATTCCCAGAAGAGCAGGAGAAGTTTCAAGATAAATGCCATTTTCAATGCTCCTCCTTTCCGGGCAGTGCCGCATAGGCGATGATGCCGACCGCACCGCCGCCGAGAATGAAGAAGACGGGGCTTGCGGATACGGAG
Organism: Clostridia bacterium; assembly: GCA_017556885.1. Taxonomy (GTDB): domain Bacteria; phylum Bacillota; class Clostridia; order Oscillospirales; family QAMX01; genus RGIG1911. The sequence continues at coordinate 6,935 of JAFYLV010000072.1, forward strand.
AAGATCTCCATGGCAAGCATGGCGACAAAGATAAGTGCAAAGAGGATGCAGGGAAGGGGCTTTTTCTTCATCTTCTTAAACATACCGGTCGCGGCGCGCATAATGAGAAAAGCAACGGCGACACGGATTCCGGTGAAGGCATAGGCCACGTATTTGTTGGCCATGAAGGCCTCCAGAAAATAGGAGATGGTAAGAATAATAATAAACGAGGGCAGGACAACACCGAGAGTTGCGCAGGCAGAGCCAAGCACGCCTCCTTTTTTGTAGCCAACGTAGGTGGCCATGTTGATGGCGATGGGGCCGGGGGTGGATTCTGCAACGGTGATGATCTCCGTCAGCTCATCATCGATGATCCATCTGAGCTTTTCAACGACCTGCTCGCGGATCTGCGAGATCATGGCATAACCGCCGCCAAAGGTAAAGGCGCCGATCTTAAAATAGGTCCAAAAGAGCTTCCAAAGCAAAATGAGGAACTCCCTTCAAAAATAAATTTACTATAGTTTACTAGAAGTCATGGGTTCTGTCAAGGCAGACATCAATGCGGTGGAATGCTTGCCTGTGTTAAGAAAATCTGTATGAATGTGTTGTGATATGTATACCATCCGTGTTATAATAGAATAAGAAAATTTTCGTGTTCGGAGTGTGTATATATGTCTGTTCGAATCGGTATTATGGGTTATGGAAATCTTGGCCGCGGCATTGAGTGTGCCATCCGCAACAACGCTGATCTGGAGCTTGTCTGTGTGTTCTCGCGCCGCGATCCGGCGTCGGTCCGCATTTTGACACCCGGAGTCCCCGTGTATTCTGCGGATACCGCGGTTGAACATAAGGATGAGATCGACGTTCTCGTTCTTTGCGGCGGCAGTGCCACCGATCTGCCCCGTCAGACCCCGGAGTATGCAAAGTTCTTTAATGTTGTTGATTCCTTTGACACCCATGCCCGCATCCCTGAGCATTTTGATGCTGTGGATGCCGCTGCCCGTGAGGGCGGCCATGTGGCAGTCATTTCCTGCGGTTGGGATCCCGGTATGTTCTCCCTCGCGCGGCTGTATGCCGGCGCGATCCTGCCGGAGGGCAAAGATTACACCTTCTGGGGTAAGGGTGTCAGCCAGGGCCATTCCGATGCCATCCGCCGCATTGCGGGCGTTGTGGATGCGCGGCAGTATACCATTCCCGTGGAAGCAGCCCTGGAGGCTGTTCGCAGCGGTTCTGCGCCGGAGCTGACAGCCCGCGAGAAGCATCTACGCGAGTGCTTTGTCGTTGCAGAAGAGGGGGCGGATCTTGCCCGCATCGAGCGCGAGATCGTCACGATGCCGAATTATTTTGCAGATTATGATACCACAGTGCATTTTATCACCCTTGAGGAGCTTCGCCGTGACCACGCAGGGATCCCGCACGGCGGCTTTGTGATCCGTACCGGCAAGACCGGCTGGGAAGGTGAGCACGGTCACATCATTGAATACAGCCTGAAGCTGGATTCCAACCCGGAATTTACCGCTTCCGTTATCGCATCTGTCGCCCGCGCCGCAAAGCGTATGTCCGACCGCGGTGAGACCGGCTGCCGCACCATGTTTGATATCCCGCCGGCTATGCTCAGTTCCCTTTCGCCTGAGGAACTGCGTAAGAGCCTGCTGTAATTTTTCGTAGGATTCCATTGACCGAAAGGGGGCGTTGTCTGTATGCATATTTGGCGGCATCTTTGTACCATAACTCGGCATCGGCATAAGACGATGGCCTACTGCTTCCGGGCAGGAATTCCGTGGCGCGGGCTTATGCACGATCTGTCGAAATATAGTCCTACGGAATTTCTGCAGGGAGCCCGTTATTGGCAGGGCACACGAAGCCCTAATGCCAAAGAACGTGAGATCAAAGGCTATTCTGAAGCATGGATGCACCACAAAGGACGCAACCGGCATCATTTTGAGTATTGGACGGATTTCTCCACGGCGGAGAACCGCTACCGTCCGGTTGCTATGCCGCCGGTCTATTTCGCAGAGATGCTTTGTGACCGGGTCTCGGCAAGTAAGGTGTATAAGGGTACTGCCTATACCGATCGCAGTGCGCTGGAGTATTGGCTGCATGAAAAGGACCACGTGGATGCGCATCCGGATACTGCCGCAAATATCGAAAGCTATCTGACGCTGCTTGCGGAGCAAGGAGAGAAGGCTTTCTTTAGGGCACTGCGGGAATTTGTTCATCTGAATAAATAAGAAAACCGCCTGTTTTTCAACAGGCGGTTTTGATTTGTGCGGAATTACTCTTCGACAGAGAACTCTTCCTTGCCGACAGAGCAGACAGGGCACTCGAAATCTTCGGTGATCTCTTCCCAGCGGGTGCCGGGAGCAATGCCGCATTCGGCGTCACCGGCTTCCTCGTCATAGGTCCACCCACAAACGTTGCAAACATATACCATAATCACAGTGTCCTTTCAGTAAAAATTTGCAGAAAAGAGCGCATACTCGAAGTTTATAAAGTATGCGCTGCTTTATCCGTTTTATACCTTAGAGAGCGGCCTTTGCCTTCTCAACGAGAGCGGCAAAACCGGCAGCATCGTTGACGGCCATATCGGCGAGGATCTTGCGGTCCAGAGCGATGCCGGCCTTCTTGAGACCGTTGATGAAGGTAGAGTAGTTCATACCGTTCATCTTCGCAGTAGCGGAGATGCGGGTGATCCACAGGCTGCGGAAGTTGCGCTTGCGGAGCTTACGGCCAACGTATGCATAGGACAGGGACTTCATAACGGCCTGGTTGGCCATCTTAAAGTGCTTGGACTTGGAACCCCAGTAGCCCTTAGCGAGCTTAAGGATCTTCTTTCTTCTCTTGCGGGTCATCATTGCGGCTTTGATTCTTGCCATGATTCGTTACCTCCTATATTCTTTAACAATTAAGCGTAGGGCAGCATGCGCTTGACGGCGATGAGATTGGTCTCGTCGGTCATAACGGTCTGCCGGAGGTTTCTCTTACGCTTGGTGCTCTTCTGGGTGAGGATGTGGTTCTTGTAGGCGTGCGCACGCTTGATGCGGCCGGACTTGGTGATGATGAACCGCTTGGCGGACGCGCTGTGAGTCTTCATCTTGGGCATGGTTCTATACTCCTTTAAATTATTTTACTTTTTTGCAGGGAAGAGGGATTACTTTGCGGGCTTGGGGGCGAGGAACATGGACATGTTGCGGCCCTCAAGCTTGGCAGGCTTTTCGATAACGGCGCAATCTTCGCATCTTGCGGCAAAATCGGCAAGAACGTCCAGTCCCATATCGGTGTGAGCCATCTCGCGGCCACGGAAACGGAGAACAACCTTGACCTTGTTGCCGTCCTGGAGGAAACCAACGGTGCGCTTCTGCATGACCGCAAGATCGTGCTCTGCAATGCTCAGAGAGAGCTGAACCTGCTTGATCTCAACGACCTTCTGGTTTTTCTTAGCTTCCTTCTCGCGCTTGGACTGCTCGAAGCGGAACTTGCCGTAATCCATGATCTTGCAGACAGGGGGCTGAGCGGTAGGAGCGATCTTGACAAGGTCGAGACCGGCTTCGTCGGCCAGCTCACGGGCGCGGGCAATGGAAACGACACCGAACTGGGAACCGTCGGCTGCGATCAGGCGGACTTCGCTGTCGCGAATATCACCG
>JAFYLV010000073.1 GCA_017556885.1 Clostridia bacterium
GATGCGACAGAGGAGGAGATCGTCGCGGCGGCCAAGGCCGTCTGTGCCCATGATTTCATCTCCAAGATGCCCAACGGCTATTATACCGAGGTCAGCGAGCGCGGCGGAAGCCTCTCGCAGGGTCAGCGGCAGATGATTTCCTTTGCACGTACCCTTTTGTCGGATCCGGCCATCCTTATTCTGGATGAGGCAACATCCTCCATCGATACCAAGACGGAGCGACTGCTGCAGCAGGGTATCGCAAAGCTTTTGGAGGGCCGAACCTCATTTATTATTGCCCACCGGCTTTCCACCATCAAGAACTGTGATCAGATCCTCGTGATCGGAAACAAGGGTATTCTTGAGGCCGGAACACATGACGAGCTGATGGAGCGCAAGGGCGCCTACTATCAGCTGTCCACGGCACAGAAATAATTTTGGCCATGATCCCCGGAGCGTGAGTGAGCGCTCCGGGGATTCTTCTTTCGTATCTTGTCGTACTGTCGGGGGTAAACTAATGTCTGCCTCTTTGTACCCCATTGACAAAACTTTCCGTTTGCGGTACAATGAATTCACTTAAGGGAGTAGTTCGCCGCGAAACGGTATGGACGGATCAACATCCTGACAGCGTTCGCTGTCTGGTTCGTCCGATATAAGAACGAGACTTAGGTATGGTTTTTTGCTGTACCTCTGTCCGTATGTGAGGGGTATAGCAGATGCGTGCTATGCCTTTTTTTATTCGATTGGAGGAAAAAATGGAACTGAATTTACATCAGGATTTCGAAGCGCTCACGGCGCAGTCCGCCGCCGAGCAACTCGGAACAGACCCTGTCCGGGGTCTTTCAACCGATGAAGCTCGGGCGAGACTGGAAAAATACGGCCCGAACAAGTTGGCTGAAAAGAAAAAGAAGGGATTTTGGCGACTCTTTTTCGAACAGATGAACAACCCTATGATCTTTGTGCTCTTTGCAGCCATTGCCGTCACCGTAGGCATTTCGGTCTATGAAACTGTCGTGGCAGCAAAGAATAACTGGATCGTCGCAGGGGAGACCATCGCCAATCCGTTTCTCGACGTGGGCGACTGGCCCGACGTGGTCATCATCCTTGCCGTTATTATTCTCAATGCCGTTATCGGTGCCGTGCAGGAGCTGCGGGCCCAGACCTCTCTGGAGGCGCTGAAAAACCTGTCCTCTCCGGAATCCACCGTTATTCGCGACGGTCAGCGCATGAAGGTCAAATCCTCCGAGCTGGTCGTGGGTGATGTTGTCGTTCTCGAGGAAGGCGATACCATCGGCGCAGATCTGCGTCTTGTGGAGGCGGTCAATCTGAAGGCCAATGAATCCAGCCTGACGGGTGAGAGCGTCCCCGTTGATAAGGATGCTTCCGTTACCTTCTCTGAGCGTGTCGGCATCGGTGACCGCTGCAACATGGCCTATATGTCCACCCCGGTGGCCTATGGCCGCGGTACGGGCATTGTCTCTGGAACCGGTATGAATACCGAGATCGGTAAGATCGCTACGGCTCTGGACGAGGAAAAAGAGGAGCAGACCCCGCTGCAGAAAGTGCTGGCCCGCCTCTCCAAATCCCTTGGATTCCTGACCCTTGGTGTCGTTATCACGGTGCTTGCCGCCGATATCATCTGGCTTTTTGTTGACGGACACGGCGGAGAGGTAGAGGCATGGCTTGAGGCCGCGCTTTCCTCCATTGCGCTTGCGGTTGCGGCCATCCCCGAGGGCCTTGCCGCAGTTGTGACCATCGTTCTCTCCATCGGTGTGCAGCGCATGGTCAAGGTCAACACCGTTGTGCGAAAGCTGCCCAGCGTGGAGACCCTCGGCGCAGTCAGCGTCGTCTGCTCGGATAAGACGGGTACCCTCACGCAGAACCGCATGACCGTGCTGGAAGCCTATGTAGACGGCAAAAACTATGTGAGAGCTGACTTTACCGCACAATCTCCCGAGGCACTGAAGCTTCTCGGCCGCGGTATGTCTCTCTGCTCCAATGCTACGGTGGATGAGGGCCTTTACGGCGATCCTACCGAGATCGCACTGGTCATATTTGCAAACGAAATGGATATGCATAAGGCGGAGCTGGAGTCGCGCTTCCCGCGAGTCAGCGAGCTTCCCTTCGACAGTGTCCGCAAGATGATGTCCACCCAGCATACCGTGGGAGATGCGAAGATCTCCTTTACCAAGGGTGCGCTGGACAGTATTTTGAAATACAGCACACAAATTCTTGATAACGGTGCCGAGCGCGCTATCACCGAGGAAGATGTTGCGCGCATTTATGCACAGAACTCTGCCTTCAGTGCCAAGGCGCTGCGCGTGCTTGCCCTGGCCTACAGTAAGGCAGACGAGCTCCGCGAGGAGGAGCTGGTCTTTGTCGGCCTCGTTGCGATGATCGATCCCCCGAGACCCGAGGCGGCGGCTGCGGTGCACAGCTTCAAGGGCGCGGGCATCACCACCGTGATGATCACCGGCGACCATAAGGAGACGGCTTTTGCCATTGCAAAGGAGCTGGGGATCGCCGAAACTCCCGATCAGTGTGTCATGGGCGGCGAGATCGACGGAATGCCTCTTCCCGAGTTGCAGAAGCTCTGTGAGCGGGTGCGCGTTTTCGCCCGCGTTTCCCCGGAAAATAAGGTGCAGATCGTCAAAGCCTTCAAGGCAAACGGGCATATCTGCGCCATGACCGGCGACGGTGTCAACGATGCTCCCTCCCTGAAGGGTGCCGACATCGGTATCGCCATGGGCATCACCGGCACCGACGTCGCCAAGAGCGCGGCGGATATGGTGCTGACCGACGATAACTTTGCCTCCATTGAAAAGGCGGTGGAGGAAGGAAGATCCATCTATGCGAATATTAAAAAGACGGTCATCTTCCTGCTTTCCTCCAATATTGCGGAAGTCCTTGCCATGTTCTTTATCATCTGCATCGGCTTCCCGGCACCGCTCATTGCCATCCACCTTCTGTGGGTCAATCTGATCACCGACTCCCTGCCTGCCATCGCCCTCGGTATGGATCCCAAGGATGAGGGCATTATGAAAGAAAAGCCCCGCGATCCGTCGGAGGGTATCTTTGCCGGCGGCGGACTTGTGAACACCGTGCTCTACGGTGCGGTCATCACCCTTGCGGTGCTGCTGTCCTACTTCTCCTGTGCGTGGATGAACGGTGCCTTCGGTTTCGGCGAAATGAGATCACTCTTTGCCGAGAATGAAGCGGTGCTCCATCAGGCGCAGACCATGGCATTTACTACCCTTGCCTTCTGCGAGCTTTTCCACATGGCGGGTATGAGCAACCTCAAGCGATCTGTTTTTCATGTTTTCAAAAACCGAAACAAGATGATGGCGCTGGCCTTTGTTCTCGGCATCCTCCTGCAGATCTTTGTTGTGGAAACCCCCGTCGTGCAGGATGTGTTCTCCACATTTAATCTCAGCGGTAAAGAGTGGCTCATCACGGCGCTGCTCTCCCTGGTACCGCTGGTATTCCATGAGATCATGGTGCTGGTGCACCGGATCCGCGGAGAAAAATAAAACAAAATGTAAAGGGTGCCGCAACCTGCGGCACCCTTCTTGCGCTGTGTGAAGGTTGGTTTACGTGCGCCCGTAGAGCTGGGTGAAGTGGATCGAAGTGTAATGGGTTTTCCGGCCGTTCCCCTCGCCAACGGAAAACGGAATCTTCAGGCGATAGATCCCGCCCTCGGACAGATCGAATCTCTCTGCGGAATAGGATCTGATGAGCTCGCGGTTTGGATGTAACATGTATCCGATATCGACGAAATAAAGGCTTTCGGTGGCGGTATCGATCCATTCGTATCCGTCGAGCCTCTCAAAACTGTACCGCTCTCCGAACATGATCTCCTTGTCCGTTTGATTATGCCATACCACGTTAAAAACGAGATGTCCTCCCGGATCGGTATCAATGGACTTCAGGGTCACGTATACGCCGGCGTAATCCGTGTGGATCTCGCCGGATGCGGAGGGATTCGTCGGTTCGGCGGGTTGGAAGATCAGAGCCTGCGGGAAGGAGCCGGAAGGATCCTCCTCGACCTCGAAAATCAGGGTTCCGTCTTCTGCACGGAACTTGCCCTTAAGCAGCGGCTCCTCTGCGGCGGCCTGTGCATATTCCCAATCGCCGCGGAAGATCTCGGCAACGGCGATTTTGCCGCCGTAGCGATAGCCGATGCTGACCGTTCCGCTGTAGCCGGGGGCGTTCAGCTCTCCCTCGGCCACGTAGTCGGAGGATACGCGGAAGGTAAGATCGCAGTTTTCGCATACCCAGGTGGTATTGGGGATGAGGGTTTCACGGACAGATTGCCGGGGGCTTGTCAGCAAACAGAGCGCCGCCGCGATGCACACCAGAACGGCTGCTGCAACGATCCATAGGGCAGGCCTCCGATAGCGGAATACGGACTTGATCCGGCGTTTTACCCCAACCTCGCCAAAGGCGAGAGGGCAGGCCGAAAGTGTGTGCCGGTTCGTGCTGAAGGTGAGAAGCGCCTGGGAATAATCGGCTCTCGCATCGCGGTCAAGCTCCCGTATAACCCTTTCGTCGCAGTCAAGCTCAATATCCCTGCAAAACAGCGCATAACCAAGCCATATCAGCGGATTGAACCAGTGCAGCGAAAGCAGCAGAAACCCCAGCGGCTTCCAAAGGTGATCTTTGCGGCGGATGTGTGCCGTTTCGTGGGCAAGGATATGCACTGCGTCCTGCTCGCTTGTGTGAAAGGGAATATATATTTTTGGCCGGATGATGCCGAGAACAAAGGGGGCCACGGCGTTTTCACTCCGGTAGATGTTATCCTTTAACAGAACGGCGGTGGCGACCCTTCTGCGGATGCGGATATAACTGATAAGCGCATAGGTAAAAAGAAGAATCGCTCCAAGGAGCCATACCGTAGTGAAGATCGGGATGAGGATCTGCAGGGGATTTGCGCTGTCTCCCGGATTGGGGGAAAAGGACTGCTCGAGAACGGGGTTGATCGCATCGTTGAGCATTGGGATACCGAAATCGACGGAGGGAGAACTGTCGGTCATGATGGTCGGACTGACCGCCTCGGTGTCCGGAAGTATGCCGAAGGGGCTTTCGATAGAGAGGGGACAGATCAGCCGGAAAGCAACGATACCCCACAAAATCACTGGGACCCATTTGGGGGCTTTTCGCAAAAGCAAACGGAGCAGAAGCACGGAAAGCAGGATGTAGCTTGCGGAAATGCTCATGCTGACGATTCGTAAGAAAACCGATGACATAATCATTCTCCTTTCCGATAGCGATCGATCATGGCCTGAAGGGCGTCCAGCTGCTCGTCGCTGATCTTCTGATGCCGGGTGAATGCAGCGATGAAGGCAGGAAGAGAGCCTTCAAACGTTTTTTCAACCATTTCGTTGATCTCCGCTGCCTGGATCTCATCCTTTGTGACAAGGGCGGATACAACTGAGTTTTCGTTTTTCAGCACACCCCGCTCGGAGAGCCGCTTGATGACCGTGTAGGTCGTGGTTGGCTTCCAGCCGAGCTGCTCCCGGCACAGTCGGACAAGCTCACCGCTTTTTATCGGCTCATGTTCCCACAGAATCAGACCGAACCGGTAGTCGCTTTCGTAAACTTTTGGTACAGACATGTTGATGACTCCTTGTCTAATGCATTAGAGCGCGAGAATAGTCTAACACATTAGAGCGAACTTGTCAAGCGCTTGTAGAAGTTTGGAACTGCAAAAAGAAGCCCCCCGATCGGGAGGCTTCTTTTTGTGTTCTGTTATTCATCAAAGATTGTGTTGATGTCCGGGGGTGGGGCATTGGGGGCCTCGCTGGGCTCTTCGTCGATGGCAGAACCGAGACCGAGGCAATCCAGGGCAAAGGCGGCCTCTGCGGTCTGCATATAGGGGGCAAGGATCAGATAGCCGATGCCGCAGGTGAACAGACAGAGGATGGACCAGCCGATGAAGGAGAGCTGCAGGATGAAGAGATCCATCTTTTTGCCGCGCATCAGCTCTTTAGACATGCGGATGGCGGCGA
>JAFYLV010000012.1 GCA_017556885.1 Clostridia bacterium
ACGGAAGAAGGACTGCAGAGAGTAAACGGTACCTTCCTCACGGGTGCCGAACTTCCACTCGTTGTAGTCGATGGCATCGCCCATCATGGCCCAGGAAACGGTAGAGTAAATACCCAGGCCGAGGGAATCAACAAGCTGGTATACAATGTAGATGATCAGATCCAGGCCGGTGTTGTTCGGGAGAACGATGAAGAGACCGAGACCGGCAACGAGGGAGCAGATCGAACCGAAGGTCGCAAGCTCCTTCTTACCGAACTTTGCGACGGCCTTACGGGCAAGGGGCGTAAAGACAACGATGGGGATCATAGCAAAGAGCTGAACAATACCGGAGATCTGTACATTCTTAAAATAAGACTGGAAGATAACGGTAACGGCCGTGGCTGCACCCTGCATACCGATGAACATACCCATCGCGGCAATGGTAGCACCGACGGCGGGACGGTTTTTGATGAAGTTTCCGAAAGCTTTGAACACGTTGAACTTCGGTGCCTCTTCGGAGAGGGCAACATTGGTATCCACACGGATCTCGGTGTTACGGATCATGAACTGGAAGCAGATGAAGCCAAGAGCGCCCATGATGAGTGCAGCGATAACGACGCGCTCACCGACGAGGTTATTCTCGGAATCGTAAATGATGAAGGGCAGGATGACCATGGGAAGCATGTTGCCGAAGATCGAGCCAACGGAACGCCATGCGGACAAAGATGCGCGGTCCTTAACATCATCGGAAATAAGCGAAAGCAGAGAACCGTAGGGAACGTTTGCAACGGTGTAGAAAGCATCCCAAACAACGTAACCGGCAATGAAGATGATGGCCTTTGCCCAAACGGGAGCATTGGGGAACGGCAGGAAGCAGCAGGCACCGCCGACGATCAGACCGATGGAACCGGCCCAGATGTAGGAAAGGAACTTGTTTCTCTTGTACTTACGGCGGTCGGAGTCAACGATCGAACCGATGAGAGGATCGTTGATGGCATCCCAAACCTGAACAACAATGAGCAGGAGCGCATACCAAAGATCCATTCCCATAAACTGCGTCCAGAAGATGGACATGGTGCCCTTGAGCGCAAAGCTCATATTGCAGCCAAGATCACCGGCGGCATAGGCAATACAATCGCGCATGCCAAACTTTCTGACGGACTTCGCTTCCGTCTTCACCTGATTTTCCATGTCAGAATTCCTCGTTTCTTTCATTTTTAAGACTTGCAAATTGTGACAAGGTAACTTATATAAGTATAAAACATTGCACCTATTTTTAGTGAGTAATATTTATACCAATACTTGTAATTTCTTTACATTAGTTTCTGTTTTTCTGTTGCGCCTGACCAATTTCTATGATACAGTATATACACATGTCAAACACTTTACACAAATATCCGATCGGGAGGCGATATAGATGTTCTATCGGGGTGAACTTGAGTTTCTGCAGGATACGCTTTCCCGCACTCGTGTACCCGTACTCAGGACGAATATGCAAGCTACCGTCGCCGATGTAATCGCCCCCACATTTTCCGGTTTTTTATCGGAACACCCTGCCTTTAGCATGACAATCGGCGATTATCTGGGAAGACTCGAGCAAAATACGCTCTATCGTTCCACCGACCTGCTGCACTTTAGCTACATCTATTTTTTACTGCCGGCCGTAACCGAGCAAAATCTGTTATTTATCGGTCCCTTTGTCTCGGAGCAGCAAACCGAAGGAGAAATTCTTTCTATCGCGGAATCTGCGGGCATTTCCCCAAGAATGCATAAGCCTTTTCAGGACTTCTATGCAAGCATTAACTATATTCCCCAATCCAGTCCGATTCTATTGATGATCGAAGTATTTTGCGATCGAATCTGGGGCAAAGGCAACTATGTACGACTTGATGCTGCGCCGGACAGTCGACTGTTATTCTCAAATTTGTCAGCTAAAAATGCCGATGAAATTGACGCATCCCTCGTTGATGCAATGGTGGTCGATCAGCGTTATGCCTTTGAAAATGAACTTCTGCAGGCAGTATCGCTTGGACAGACGCACCGGATCGAACATCTCATGGACAAGATCGAACCGAAGGCCTTTGAGAGCCGCACGCAGGATCCTCTCCGCAATATGAAGAACTACTGTATTATCATGAATACCCTTTTCCGCAAAGCTGCGGAGAAGGGCGGTGTGCATCCGTATCATCTGCATCGAATATCAACAAACTTTGCCACGGAAATTGAACAGTGTGAAGTACTTTCGAACGCAACCGAATTGATGCGCAGTATTTTCAGAACATATACGCGGCTTGTTCGAACCTATTCGTCCGTCAACTGCTGCGAGCATGTGCGCCGCGCTTTGCTCACCATCGAGTCCAACGTGTCCTCTTCTCTATCGCTTGTACAGATTGCAGATTCCCTGCAGATCACTCCGACGCATCTTGCTCGAATCTTTCATAGGGACACCGGGAAAACCGTTATTGAATATATTCACGAATGCCGGATCCGTCAAGCAAAGCATCTGCTGCAAACTACGGCACTTCAGATTCAGACCGTCGCACAGCACTGCGGCATGATTGACGTGCAGTATTTCTCAAAGCTTTTTAAAGCTCATACCGGCATAACGCCACGTCAGTACCGGGAACAAACCCAAAGCAGAAGAAAGGAACCTCGAGCATGAAAGCCTTCGAAAAACATCCGGGGATCGCGCTTACGATCGGAATCCTCGGCATATCACTCTCCTCTATTTTTGTTCGCTACTCCTCTGCACCATCCGCCGTCACGGCATTCTGGCGTCTCTTCCTGACAGTTTTACTTATGACACCGATGACGCTTTTATCAGCGGACATACGTAAAGCGTTTAAAGGTACAACAAGAAAGGACTTGCTGCTTTCGGCAGTAAGCGGATTCTTTCTTGCGGTACACTTTGTGCTGTGGTTTGAATCGCTGAAACTTACCAGCGTCGCAAGTTCCACCACGATTGTCTGCACGGAAGTTATTTGGGTTGCGCTCGGTTTCTGCATCTTTTTGAAAGGACGTATTCCCATTGCCGCCATTGGTGCAATTTTGATCACCCTCTGCGGCTCGGTGCTCATTGCATTTGCAGATTCCGCCGCCGGTTCCAACCTTTCCGGCGATATTCTCGCTCTTCTTGCAGCGATCTCTGCAGCCGTTTATATGCTGATCGGCCGTGAGGTCCGGAAGCGTGTATCCACTTCCGTATATACCTATGTGGTCTATATCGCGTGTTCCGCGGTGCTTTTGATCCTTTGCATCAGCGGTAAAACAAGCCCGGTGCAATACGGCCTATCTCCCGTAATTGTCGGATTCCTGCTGGCGGTATTTTCTACAATGCTTGGTCATTCTGTTTTTTCCTGGGCGCTGAAGTATTTCACTCCCGCATTTCTTTCAGCGTCAAAACTTTGTGAGCCGGTCGTTGCTGCCATCCTTGCAGCCATTCTTTTTGGAGAGATCCCCCATTACCTGGTCGTTGTCGGTGGCGTGCTGATCCTTACAGGAGTATTTGCATATTCCATGATTGAAAGCAAAAAAGGAGCATAAAAATGAAGATCCTTTGTGACCATCCGGGCGGAAACATTATTGTGTATACCATAGATTATACAAATGCTTGCATTAAAGTGAATCTTTCTCAGGATCTGCGCGGCACGGCAAACTGGTGGTTTTATTGGAATTTCCGAATCGTAGATTGTCCTGTCGGACGTGTCCACTTTTCATTTCAAAATCGGAAGGTTATCTCGCCTCACGGTGTTGCTACCTCCACCGACGGAATTGAATGGACATGGACAGAATCCAACGGATTTATCGACCACATGAACTTTACCTATGATTTTACCGGGGAGACGGTGCGTTATTTTTCATTCTGCATTCCCTATCAGGTTTCAGATTATGAGCAGTTTATTCTGAAATTGCATGACAAACCGATCAAAACGGGAATTCTTACCCATAGTGAGAAAGGACGTCAAGTGCCTCTGCTGACCTTTGGCGGAGGTGCTCGCGCCGTCATCCTTACAGCACGTCACCACTGCTGTGAAGCAACGGGATCTTACGCATTGGAAGGTTTCATCCGCGAAGTACTTGCAAAGCCGGATGAATATTCCAATTACCGCTTTTTTGTAATTCCATTCGTAGATATTGACGGTGTAGAAGAAGGCGATCAGGGAAAGGATCGCATCCCGCATGACCACAACCGGGATTACGGGGAAGATTCCATCTATGCTGCGACGCGAGCGATCCGCGAGTTATGTCAGCATCTCGACGTTGCAGCAGCTATTGACTTTCACTCACCCTGGTGCTGGGGTGGCGGTGACGATTTTCCTCATCTGCATCTCGGCCCTGCGGTCGGAGATGATCCGGATCTCCAGAAGCACTTTTCTGACCGTCTTCACGAGATATCAAAGACGATTCCTTACGACGATACGTACATCTCCCATTACGGAAGTCCGTATAACAAGGAAGGTGCGCCGGCATTTAAAAACTGGTTTGCATTAAAAAAAGGAGTTCCGCTGGCCTTGACCGTCGAAACTCCTTATTCCGGGGCTCTTCCCCGGGGTTATTCAAAAGAAGATATGCGCGCTTTCGGTGCGTGTGTTGCACGCGCGATGAAAATAACCTTAGATTAATTCATCTTCGGTTATCACGCCGTCCGAAAATTGAAAGAACGTAGAGCGCAAACCGCAGGAAATAGACAAGGGATGTCAGCAACGAAGCAAGATATGTCATTGCCGCCGCCGTCAGAACTTTCCTGGCTCCGGGCATCTCATCCGTCGTGAGAATTCCTTCCTCAAGCAGCATCTCTCCTGCCCTGTGGCTGGCATTGAGCTCCACAGGCAGGGTGACCAGGGCAAACAAAAAGGAACCGCCATAGAGAATGACACCGATCATGGCCACAGTAAAGCCAAGATCCGCATTCGAAGAAACGGACATATACTCAAGAACCAGACCGACCAATACCAGCGGCATTGCCAGCATGGAACCAAAATTAACGACCGGAACCAGGGCGGTTCGCACCCTATAGAACAAATATCCGTCCTGATGCTGCATAACATGCCCCATCTCGTGGGCGGCAACGGCAACCGCAGCAACAGAGACACTGTCATGCGTTGAGTCCGAAAGATTGATCACCGACTTGGTCGGATGGTAGTGATCGGACAGTTTTCCGGATACGCGGCCAATGGCAATGCCGCGCACACCGTTGCGCACCATCAAGCGCCGGACGGTCTCCGCACCGCTGATACCGGTATGGGTGCGCACCCGGTCGTATTTTGCGAAGGTGGTGTTCACACGGGCAGAAGCAATCGCTGCAAACACCGCACAAATAAGAATAGCCGGAAGAAACCAGATATAATCGTAAAGATACATAGAAATCTCCTCTTATCGGGCTAACGAAGGGTATAGCCGAGGGCATCCAGCCAAATGAGCACATGGGACGCAAAACCATGATTGCAGCTTGCATAATCCCCATCATTCTCCCAAAGTGTTCCCGTTCTGAGGGCCATATAATCAAAATAACCGCGAATATTCTGTTCAAGTGACTCGTACTCGCCTTCGCGCATAAGGAGCTCACAGCGAAGATAATTACCTACAAAGGCATTGGCAAAATAAACGTTATCCCATTTGTTCGTTTTCTTACGGTCGGGGCCGAAATCGCGGATCAATGTCTTCCACAGTTCCGCATCCTCTGCAGGGGTTGCAACACCGGAGAAAAACGCAT
>JAFYLV010000074.1 GCA_017556885.1 Clostridia bacterium
CCTGAGCTTTAATTATTTTAAAATCGTGTCCTCCGGTGAGGGCGGTGCGCTTCTGACCCAGGATAAGAATCTCTATGAGCGTGCGCTTATCTATCACGATGCCGGTGCGATTGCGTTCTTTGGAGATCAGATGACCGGTTTTGAGACGGAAGGCTTCTGCGGAAATGAATACCGTTCCAACGAGCTTTGCGCCGCCGTCATGCGCGTACAGCTGACCCGATTGGATGGAATTCTTGCGGATCTGCGCAAGAATAAGAAATATCTGATGGACGCAATTGCAGATATCGCGCAGTTTGTGCCGTCAAACGATCTTGGGGGTGACTGCGGAACGACGCTCGCACTGCGTTTTGAGACGGAGGAGAAGGCCCGTGCCTTTGCCACCGCGCCCGGCGTGCGCGGAACGCTGCCGATCGACACCGGCCGCCACGTATATACCCACTGGGAGCCCATCATGAAAAAACGCGGTGCGCTGCACCCGGCGATGGATCCCTTCAAGATGGAGGCCAATCGCGATATCGTGCCCGATTACCGGCCGGAGATGTGTCCCGCGACGCTGGATTATCTCGCGAGATCCGTCTATGTCGGAGTGGATCCAAACCACAGTGCGGAAAAGCTGGATGAAAAGATCGCCGCGCTCCGTGCGGCATTGCAGAATCTGTAAATGAGAGAGAAAATGAGCCCGGATTCGAAAAGATCCGGGCTCGTTTTATGCAGAATGGGGATTTAAATCTCGTGGGCGGTGCGCAGGATAAGCTCCTCCTGCATCTCGCGGGAGAGTCGGACAAAATAATCGCTGTAGCCGCCGATGCGAACCACAAGATCCCGATAGCTTTCGGGATCCTTTTGTGCCTTGCGCAGGGTCTCGTTGTCAATGACGTTGATCTGCACCTCAAAGCCGCCCCGGGCAAGATAGCCGAGGATGAGGCCGCGCAGGGTCTCGGCGGCTCTCGGGCCGAGGGAGGAGCGGGAGAACTTTAAATTGACGGCAACGCCGCCGATGAAGGGGGTGTGATCCCAGGAGGTGGAGGAAAGGATGGAGGCGGTGGGACCCTTCATTTCCCTACCCTGACAAGGGCCGGAGCCGTCGCCCAGCGGGAAGCCTGCACGCCGTCCGTCGGGGGTAGCGCCGGTTTTTCTGCCGAAAAGCTCGTGCATGACCCAGCAGAAAACGCTGGGGATGAGCTGCCCGTTTTGGTGCGGACAGTTGTATTTGGCGCATTCGGCGGTGATATGTTCGGAAATTTGCCGGAAAAGATCGTCGATCTCCGGACAGTTATTGCCGTATTTCGGAATATCTGTTAGGATCCGCTGGCGCAGAGCCTCCTTTCCTTCAAAATCCGCGGAAAGAACATCGGAAAGGGAGGCGAGGGTAAACTCGCCGGTGTCGTAGACCAGCGTTTTCACGGCATACAGAGAGTCTACGAGGTTTGCCATGCCCACAAAGGAGGGCATGATCCAGTTGTATCGTGCGCCGCCGGCCTCGATATCCACGCCGTCGGCAAGACAGTCGCGCACAAAGCAGGAAAGCAGCGGATTCATGGAATGTTCTGCCCGGGAAAGGCGCTTTTGACTCTCGCTTTCCCAGTTGGTGCGGATGTGGCCGTCCAGCCGTGCGATGACAGAGGAAAACAGACTTTCAAAATCCGGATGATCCCCAGAAAACTCTTCCAGCAGAAGGGCGGGGAGATTTGTATAGGGACTTGCGACCCAGACGTTGGATGCGCCGGTCGGGGTGATCTCCACGCAGGTACTGTGGATATAGTCGGAGGCCTCTTCGGGGGTCACGCCGTAGGAGAGAAGACCTCGGGTAATGACCTCATCGTTGAAAATTGCCGGGTGTGAATGTCCGGAAAGCAGAATGGATACCGCTTTATCCAGAATGTGCGGCGGCATATCCTGCGTGTAGCAAAGTCCGACAGAGGGATAGACCAGATGAATGTCCGGTATGACCTGCAGGCACATTTCCGTCAGCGCATTTGCGACGGTATTTCCTTCTTTATCACGTCCGCCCACCATGTATCCGCTGGAAAGGCCGCTGGGTACGCGGTTGTTGATCTGGATGCCAAGGCAGCAGAGCAGCAGCTGCGCCCGGTCCGGGGTGATGCGTCCGGCAGCGAGATCGGCTTCATAGTAGGCGGCGAGATAACGGTCGGGGTGCCCGAGCTGGAACTGCTGCGGACACAGCCGGAAGGGATCCCAGGTAAGGCAGTGGCTGATAAAGTGCACCGACTGTACGGCTTCATGGAAGGTTGCGGCAGGAAAACGGGGCACCCGTCGGCAGATGTGGGCAAGCTCAGAAAGCTCTTCCCGGCGCATGGGATCGGTCTCGTCTTCGGAAAGCTTTGCACATGCGTCGGCATAGGCCTCCGCATGGACGAGAACGCCTTCAAGGCAACGGCGCGCAGCGCAATAGAAGGATTGCTTTTCTTTTGGGCAGTCGGTCATATATCCGTCGATTTCTGAAATGATCCCATCAATACCGACGGAAAGCAGCTTTTCGTAATCGATCGCCATGTGGGAATCCTGACCGCCGCCGCAGCGCCGCATGCGCGCCTCGGCCTGCGGACGGAGCTTTTCCCACTCGGCACAAAGTGCCGGGGACATGGCATCGCCGGTGATGCGCTTGCCGAGAATCAGCTCTCCCGGAGAAACCACGGGAGTCACGGAAGAGAAGGCGGCATAGGCACTTTCTGCATAACGCTCATATTCCGGCATGCCTTCCAGCGCAAAGTAGCTCCTGAAAAAGTGGCAATAGAATTCGTTATAGGTGAAACGCGATGAAAGAGGCTCCTGACGGAGCGATTTGATACGTTGCATAAGATTTCTCAATCCAAAGGTCAATATAACGGGATCCAGACCAGCATGTTGGTCTCGCCGCGGTTTTCCATGCCGTAATAGGGAATGAAATGCAGCTTTCTGGAAGCATAGGTAAAGTCGGAAAGGGACGCATACAGCTCGCCGCGGCTTTCCCGGGCATAACCTTCAGCGGTAATGACGGGCAGACCAAAATAATCGCAGGGCTCAAGGGTGAAGGCGGTCTTGCGGTCAACAGAGAGCGTGAAAATATCGCCCTCGTTATCAATACCTTCCAGACAGTAGACCAAAGGACCGAACATCAGCGCGGCACGGCCGGCATTTTCATGCACGGCAGGATCGGCAGCCACGAGCCGGGGTTCCATGTGCAGATCAAATTCCACCGTCTGCACATTTTCAAAAACGGCATAACCGTCCTGCAGGGCGTAAGGCGCGGAGGCGGTGAAGTTGCGGCACCAGCCGGGCACACGCACGGCAATTTTGCCGTAGCCGCAGGCATCGATCCGAATCTTGCCCTCGGCAGGGTAGGCAGTGGTCTGGCGGATGGATTTTTCTCCGATTTCGGTGGAGCTGTTCATATAGTGGTGCACATACAGCGTGTCGCCATCCTCGGTATAGAGGAAATCGGCGATGGAACCGATAAAACGCATGATGTTCGGCGGACAGCAGGAGCAGCCGAAGACCTTCAGACGCTGGGTGATGGGGAAGCGCTCCTTCTGCTTGGTGGAAGGATTCTTATTGCGGTTTGCAAGGTCGATGCTCAAGGGGTTTTCGTAGAAGAAGGCATCGCCGCTGATGGAAATGCCGGAAATGCTGCCGTTGTACATGCAAAGCTCGGCGATGTCTCCGTAAAGCCCCCGGGGTTTGAGCCGGGACATGCGCTGGCAGAAAAGTGCCAGTGCCAGGGTGGCGCAGGTCTCGGTATAGGCGCGCTCGTTCTGCAGGTCATAATCCACGGTGAAGGCCTCGCCGATGTGGGAGGAGCCGATGCCGCCGGTGATGTACATGCGCTTTTCCGCCACGTTGTGCAGGATGGTGTCGCAGGCCCTGTAAAGAGCCTCGTCGCCCGTCTCCAGTGCGAGGTCGGCCATGGCCATGTAGAGATACATGGCGCGCACGGAATGCCCCTCGGCGGTGGTCTGCTCCCGGATGGGGGCGTGATCCTGGGCATAGGAGGAGAGGGCCCAGTCGTAATAGCCGTTTTGGTCGAGACTGTTGTTGCCGCGGGACTCCAGGAAGAACTTTGCAAGGGTAAGATATTTTTCCTTGCCAGTGGTACGGTAGAGCTTGATGAGAGCAAGCTCGATCTCCTCATGTCCCGGGGTTACGAAACCGGCAGATTTCTCCACGCGGAATACACGGTCTACAAGATCAATGTATTTCTCCACGAGGCAAAGCAGCTTGTCCTTGCCGGTGGCGTGCTGATAGGCGATTGCCGCCTCGATGAGATGGCCGAGGCAGTAAAGCTCATGCTCGTGACGGATGGTGAAGCGCTTATCGGTGTTGTAGAGGTTGTAGAAGCAGTTATAATAGCCGTTTTCCAGTTGGCTTTGGCACATATCGTCGATGAGGGCGTCAGCCTTTCCCTCCATCCGTTCGTCACGGCCGGATTCCAGAGAAAACGCGAGGCCTTCGATCCATTTTGCCACGTCGGAATCC
>JAFYLV010000075.1 GCA_017556885.1 Clostridia bacterium
CAGCACCTCGGCACGGGACCGGAAATTGCAGGAAAGACTCTGCCGGCGCTCGCCACAGTCATTTTCTCCGGAAATGGGCGCAAAGGTGCGGTATTTTTCAAGAAAAACCGTGGGGTCTGCCTGGCGGAACCGATAAATGCTCTGCTTGACATCACCCACCATGAAGAGATTGTTTCGCTCCAATGATAGGGCACGGAATATGGCATCCTGCAGCGGGTTGGTATCCTGATATTCGTCCACCATGATCTCCGCATATCGCCTGCCGAGATCGAGTGCAGTTGCCGTGGGGGTAACTTCTCCCGTCTCACCGTCGATGCGCTCCACAAGAAGTCGGCAGGTTTCCTGCTCTATATCGGTAAAATCTACGATATTTTTCTCAAGCTTTTTCTCCCGGAAGCGGCGCGCATACGCAAGCGTAACCGAAAGTAGGCCTTCTGCCACCAGCCGTTGTTCGGGGATGCTCTCCCGGACGGTTTGTTCGTCCTCGGAAAGTTGTTTTTCCAAAAACTCTTTCAGTTTTTTTGCATTTTCCCGGACACGTTTGACCAGTTCTTTTTCCTCTGCATCTCCGTGTATGGTAGGAAGTTTTTCAAACTTCAGCGCAGCAAGGGCATCCCTCGCCGCATCCCAGCCGAGTACGGCAGCCTTGGCTACGTTCTCAGCCATCGCACGCTCACTGTGTAGAAGCGGCAAATATTTTTCAAAACCGCCCGATGCTTCCACCGCCCGAATCGCACCGGAATAGGCAAGTACGCTATCCTCTGCTGCAGAGGCAAGATACTGCAGCACTTCCTTGCCCCACAAGGACTGTTCCACGCACGCTGCGCCAATGTTATACTGCGCCAGGGCACGGCGCGCATCCCCCTCGGGATCGGGGGACGCCATGAGATCCCGGTAGCAGGAAAGGATCAATTCTGCGATACCGCCGTTATCTCTTGTATCGGAAAGCTGATCTGCAAAGGCAAGAAATGCAGGCGATTTCTCCGCAAAGGCAGCCTCCAGCGTCTCCTCCATGGCTTTCTCGGCAAGCGCTGCGCACTCCGCCTCTCCTCCGATGCGGAGGTTTGCGGGCAGTCCGAGGGTCTGAAAGTTTTCACGGATGAGCCGGAAGCAAAAACTGTGTACCGTTCCGATGCTCGCCTGCGGAAGCATGGCAAGCTGCCGGAAAAGCCGACGATCTTTCGGATCCTCAGCAAGTCGGCGGGATATCTCATCCCGTATTTTATCCTTCATATCCGCAGCTGCGGCATTGGTAAAGGTCACAACGAGAAAACGACCGATCTCTTCGGGCGCATTCTCATCCGTCAGGCGGGAAAGAATACGCTGCACCAGCACCGCGGTTTTGCCGGATCCCGCCGCAGCGGAAACCAGAAGCGGACCGCCGTGATATGTAAAAGCACTTCGCTGATCATCTGTCCACGCAGGCAATACGGTCACTCTCCTTTCATTCCGGCAAAGAATTCTTTTTTATCGGTCTTTTCCAGATAGCGCGGGCGACAGTTCTCCCGCGCCTCATCAAAGCGGCATACCGCAGCAAACGCGCAATACCGACAGGCACGCTCATCCTTCTGCTTTTTGGCATAGGGGTTTGGCGTTACAATACCGGCCCGAAGTTCCGTCGCCATGTCCCTCAAAAGCTTGTCCACATGACGGCGAAGCGCAGCAAACTCCTCTACTGCGAGGATAGAATCACTGCTTTTCGGAGTTCCGTCCTTACTCATATCCACCGGAACAAAGCGTGCACTTTGACCGGGAGCTACATCCCGTTCCATTGCCTGAAGCACTGCCTCATCCGAAAGCACGAGCCCGGTGGGGCGCTGTTCCTCATCCCGCTTGCGGGCATATTCTTCCTCGCTGAGACCGCGCTCCGCCGCGATCCCCTGCATGGAAGCACGGGAATAGAGCACCCCGGCCGGGATCTCACCCGAACGGTCCGCAAGGACGAAGAGATAGAGCAGCATCTGCACAGAGAGTCCCGCCCGAATGTCCGTGAAATTCATCTTCTTCGTTCCGGATTTATAATCCACCACGCGGAGGTACCGTTTTCCCTCCCGCTCCCAGGTATCCACCCGATCCACACGGCCGGTGATAACAATCTCATCACTGCCAAAGCGGTATATCACCGGGGTATTTCCCTCGGAAAGATCGATTTCAAAACCGGTAGGCTCAAAATCGGATACATGGAATTCCTCCTGCATCCGCAGCACGATCTCGCAGATATCCGCAATGACACGATGGATAAAATAAACCATACGGGCACTGCGCGCCTCCTCCGGAATCCCCTCCGGACCGTCCAGGAACTCTGCCGCATACCTCCGGGTCTTTTCCAGAAGCTTTTCGGCACATACACTGCGCCAGCCTCCCTCGGCACGAACCTCGCGGGCTACCTGCTCCAGCACATAGTGAATAAATGTACCCGATTCCGGCGGGGAGAACTTGGCCTTCGCCGGCTCGCGGGCGCGAAGCCCAACCTCCGCAAAATAACGGAAGCGGCAGTTGGCATATTTCTCCATACGGCTTGCAGATACATACATCCGCTCGCCGTACAGGGCACGGTTCAGCCGGTCCTCCGATATCGGCATATCCGGCGCAAGATAGCGCTCCATGCGCTCCATACGGGCAGCCCCGTCCGCTTCCTCGCGCAGGATATCGCGGGCATTTGCCGCAAGTTCCCCTTCCCCGCAAGCAAGCTCCGCAAGACCGCGGAAACTATAGGTCAGCGCGTCTTCCCGCCGGGCATCTCGACAAATTGCCCCGGGCAATAGCGCGCAGACACGTCCCGGCACATAAGAGGGCCGCAGGGAGCTTCCCGTCTCATTTTTTTCGGGCACAAGGATATACAGCCGCTCCGAAGGTGCCGCAATGGCGTTGTAAAGGATAAGATCCTCCGCCGCTGCGGCATCATAACCGTGGGGTGCAAGCTGAAGGCCCGCACCTGCGGCAGCCAGCGCTTCACGCTCGGCATCTCCGATGAGACCGTCCGAACCGGGTGCCGCCGGCAGGATGCCGTCGTTGGCCCCGAGGATAAACACCGCCTTGGGGGCAGAAATGCGCATACGTCCCGCCTCACCAACGGCCACACTGTCAA
>JAFYLV010000076.1 GCA_017556885.1 Clostridia bacterium
GAATCTGCGGTGAGGGGCTCGGTATGGCTCTCGATATGCTCAAAAAGCACGGTATCGCCCCGGCCGACGCGCAGTGCTGTATTCTTCAGCGCGCCGCGCTCAAAATGCCAGGCAAGAACGGATTGAAGCTCGGTCATAATTCCTCCTTAAATATAGCCGGTGTCCATGGGAACGGGCGTGTCCCGTCGCTCGCCGCGGTAATAGGTGTCGCGGATCATATCCGTCATGTCCCCGCGGGCATCGCCCCAACCGGAATTGGAAAGCAGGATAATGTCGAAATCGTCCTCGGGGATGTGAATGTGCAGAGTGCGGAAGCCGGTGTGGCCGCCGTTGTGAGTGATGCGCGTCTTCGCGCCCCAACGACTGACGGTGCAGCCCATGCCCATGCGGTTGTTGGGATGGGGCGAGAGTGCCTGTGCCCAGGTGTCCTCGCGCAGCAGCATCCGGTGCTTGACGGCGCGGTTGAGGGCATAGGCATCCTCTGCCGTGCCGACGATATCGCCGGCGCCGAACATCCAGTCATAGCTTTTTTCTACCGCACGGGGGGAACCTTCCGGGGAAAGCTCGTAGCCCTTCACGCGATGGGGGATGGTGAGCCCCTCGCGGTCGACAACGGCGGTCTCCATGCCGAGGGGGTCGAAAACCTCCCGGCGCATATAATCGGCATAGGAAAGACCAGATACATTTTCGATAATGAGCGCGGCAATGACAAAATTGACATTCGCATACATTGCGCCTTCGCCCGGAGCGAAGGGGGCGGGAAAGGCAGAAAGCTCGGAGAGATGCCGGCGGCACAGATGGGTGCTGCCTGGTAGATGGGTTCTGCAGAATTCCGGCGTCTGCTCAAAATCCGGCAGACCGCTGACGTGGTGCAGCAGGTGCCGCACCGTTACCCGGGCGTCAAAACCCGCCGCCTCCGGCACGTATTTGCCGGGATGGGTATCGAGATCCGCCAGCCCGCGGTCATAAAGCTTCAGAAGACCGATGGCGCAGAAGGGCTTTGAGAGGGAATAGAAGGAAAAACGGGAATCTTCGGTAAAGGGGATTCCCGCCTCCCGGTCCGCAAGACCGAAACTTTGGGTATGGATGATGCGGTCGGCTGCGGTAACGCGCAGAATGCCGCCGATTTGATGCGCATTGGCATAGTCGGAAATGCGCCGGAAAAGCTCCGTGCCGGACATGGGAGACATCCTCCTTCCGGTTATTTTTTTTGTTATTATAGCAGGTTTTTCAAACGACCGCAAGGGCGGTGCCGGGGGAGGAATCCGATTTTACAGAGAACAAACCAATTCAGTATTGACTGAATTGGTTCGTTCTTGTATAATGTAAAAAAACGGAAGAAAGGGCGGTTCAATGGAAGATAAGGTGCTGAAGGCGCTGATGGAACCAAAGCGCTTCCTGCTTCTGCAGCTTATGAGCGAGCGCGGCTGGTGTGTGCGCGCCCTCGCGCGAAAGAGCTACCTGTCGGAATCGGCAGTTTCCCAGCACTTGAAAACACTGCGGGAGGCCGGACTGGTTTACGGCATGAAGAGAGGGTATTACACCCACTATTATTTGGATAAGGAAGCCTTTGCCCGCGTGACGGAGGAGTTTATCGCTCTGCGGGATGCGGAGCGCAAGCCTTGCAGCGGCCCCTATTACGGCTGCTCGGAGGCGGAATTCCTGCGCTGCAAGGCATATGTCCCTCCGGAAAAAAGAAACAACAATAAGGAGTAAGGAAAAGAGAAGATGCTCAAACGATTCTTAAGCTATTATAAGCCGCATAAGAAGATGCTGGCCCTTGACCTTGCGGCAAGTTTGCTTATCTCTGTCATCGGCATGGTGTATCCCGTGGTCACGCGGAATATGCTCAACGTCTATATCCCGGAAAAGCAGTATAAGATCATCGTGATCGCCGGCGTTTCCGTGCTGCTTTTGTACGTGCTGCGCATGCTTCTGCGTTATTTCGTGCAGTACTACGGTCACGTCATCGGTGTCAAGATGCAGTCCCAGATGCGTCTGGATCTCTTTGCCCATCTGGAAAAGCTGCCCTTCCGTTTCTTTGACAATAATGAGACCGGCCGCATCATGACCCGCCTGACAAGCGACCTCTTCGAGGTGTGCGAGCTTGCGCACCACGGCCCGGAAAACCTGCTCATCAGCTCGGTGATGATCGTTCTTTCCTTTATCTACCTTCTCCGCATCGATCCCATTCTTACTCTTATCATTTTCACCTGCGTTCCCATTCTGGTGGTGGTGACCTTCTTTATGCGCCGCCGGATGCGCCGCGCCTTTGATGACCGCCGCAAATCCAACGCCACCATCAATGCCGCCGTGGAATCCTCTGTCACCGGCATCCGCGTCACCAAGGCCTTCACCAACGTGGAGCGCGAGGTGCGTCGCTTCAGCAAGGGCGACGAGGAGTTTGTGGATGCCTCCCGCCGTGCCTACAAGGCCATGGCGATGTTCCATTCCTCCACTTCCTTTATCACCGACGTTTTCAACGTTTTCATTCTCATTGCCGGCGGTCTGTTCCTTTATGCCGGCCGCATCTCCTTTGGTGACTATTCCACCTTTATCGTCTCCGTCAACCTCTTTATCAGCCCGGTGAACACTCTCATCAGCTTTATGGAGCAGTTCCAGAACGGCGTCAGCGGTTTCAAGCGCTTTGTGGAGATCATGGAGGAGGAGCCGGAAGCCGAAAGGCCCAATGCGGAGGAGCTGCGGGACGTGGAGGGCGTGATCGAATTCGAAAACGTCAGCTATTCCTACGATGAGACCAAGGAGGTGCTGCACGATATCAATCTCCGCCTGGAAAAAGGCCGCAAGCTTGCCCTCGTCGGTCCTTCCGGCGGAGGAAA